>NZ_QSTE01000016.1:0-56540 GCF_003438115.1 Collinsella sp. OM08-14AT | reverse complement strand
GTAGGTGCTTCTAAATGTACTGTCGACTTCTTCTCAAACTAATCCTAAGAGACAAGGCCGTATGGATTTGTACGCTCGTTCTCGCTGCAGCCTTTTCCGTCCCCATTGCGTTCAATTCACCCATCTACGGGCCCTTCTTTATGAAACAGGGCATGCAGAGCTTTGTCGACGCATTCAATACGCGCGCGCCCCAAGCCAACGGCACAGACCTATCTCCAGAGCAGCAAAATGACGCGGAGCTTGCAAGATACGCGAACGCCGCCCTTGCCGCTCAAACCGACGCCGCCTTTCTCGATTCTGCCGAGAGCTACTACGCGCTCATGGACGAAGGCTTCCAATCCGGATCCATCGTGGGAGACCGAGAGACCAATGACGCGGAGCTCGCATATTGCCGTGCTCTGAGCAGTTCCGGCATCACGCACATTCCGGCCTCCGCAAGCGATCTGCCATTCCTTTCCTTCCTGCCTTACGCCATTGCCATGGTTCCGTCTTTCCTTCCCTTCATTCCCTTTCTTCTCTCGTCGATACTCCTGCTCGGGGCCACAAGGCCTGCGACCCTGGCGGCGAAGGCGCCCGTGCCCAAATTCCGGCGCCTTATCCAGATCGTGTTTTCGATAATCGCCGCGGGGACCGCGATGCTCCTCGCCGGCCTTGCACCCGGGGGCATTTACGCCTTGGCCCTAAACGGCTTCGGGCAAATTGGGTACCCGATCGCCTTCTTCCATGACGGCGCGCTTACCACCACGACTGCGGGAAACGTCTTCACAGCCCTGCTTATCGCGCTTCTTGCGGGCGGAACCTTAATATCCGTTTGTTCCGTCGTCCTATCGACCGCAACGAGGCGCGTCCTCGCAGGCCCCCTTACCTCCGTGCTGCTTGTCGCGGCCCCGGTATTCCCGTTACTGTCCGATTCGGCACTGGAGCATAACGCCGCGCTCAATCTCCTGCCGCTGGCCGTATTCTCGCCTATCGAGGCAACGGGCTACGTAGGATGCTTCCCAACAGAATTCATTGGCTCCGGTTCAGGCAGCGCATCGATGCTTGCCGTGGCCCTGATATACGTCGCGGTCTTTTTTGCGGTCGGCGCCGTTGCGACACGTTCGCCCAAACAGTCTGGACCCGCGAAAAAGCGCCATGGGCTCGAGCTTCTAGACGCGAGCGTGGGATACGGAAGCACGACGATACTTTCAATCGGATCGCTTTTCTTGAGCCCGGGAACGGCGGCGGGCCTCATTGCTCCCAACGGCTCGGGGAAAACCACCTTTCTTGAAGCGCTGTCGGGCCAATTTCCCACCCGTATCCACTCGGGAAGCCTGGTGGCAGACGGAATCAGCCAACGTCAGTCAGCCGAATTTGCAGAACTCGTCTACCTGAGCTCTTCAGGCGGCACGGATCTTTACCCCACGCTATCAGCCCTCGAGCACCTTGCTTTCGTTAGGGAGGCGTGGAAATCGGCCGCCGACATCGACTCGCGCTGCCACTCCCTCGGAATCTCCTCATATCTCGACAAGCCGACCCGTAAACTCTCGACAGGAATGAAGCAGCAGGTAAAGCTTGCCATGGCGATATCGACCGATTGCCCGTACCTTATCCTCGATGAACCGCTGAACGGCCTCGATCCGGGAAAGCGGAAAACCTCCTGCGACGCGATGCGCAGCGAGGTGGCGCGGGGACGAAGCGTGCTCATTTCAAGCCATCTGCTCGACGACCTGGCAGACCTCACCAACTCGTTCTACTTCATCGAGGCCGGCACGCTCGTGGAAAAGATCGAGTCGTCCTCGCAGACGCTCAAGCAGGAATACCTCGATACATACGAGAGATGAATGTGGGGGAGTGTTCGGATGAAGTTGATATTTAAGGTCCAGCTCGTGTTGTGCCGAAAAGACCGTGAACCTTTTGTGGGACACGCGGCGCCGTGGTACCATAGCCGAGTTTGTTGTCTTGGTCGGAAACCAAGACGCCTTATGCGCTGATCGGTAACCAGCGCCTGACTAATAAGGAGTCCTACCATGAAGCAGGGTATCCATCCCCAGTATGTCGAGTGCACGGTGACGTGCTCCTGCGGCAACACCTTCAAGACGCACGCTACCGTGTCCGAGATGAAGGTCGAGCTTTGCAACGAGTGCCACCCGTTCTACACCGGCCAGCAGAAGTTCGTCGACACCGGTGGACGCGTCCAGCGCTTCGCCGACAAGTTCGGTGGCGCCGCTGCCGCCCAGCTCAAGAAGGCTGAGGAGGCCAAGGCTGCCAAGGCCGCCAAGGCTGCTGAGGCCGAGGCCGCTCGCAAGGCCGCCGCTGAGGCTAAGGCTGCCGAGAAGGCTAAGCGTGCCGCTAAGTTTGCCGAGGAGGCTGCCAAGCAGGCTGCCGAGGCTCCCGCAGAGGCTCCCGTCGAGGAGGCCGCTGCCGAGGCCGAGACCACCGAGGCTGCTGAGTAAATAGCTCGCCGCGGAATCGCTCGCATTCATGGCATAAGGGCCGCGCATCCGTTTGGGTGCGCGGCCCTTTTCTTTTTATTGGTGCAGGCTAACCCGTTCCCATTGCACCAGATTGGCGCGAAGGGGACGGGTTGGTTTGCACCAAATGGCAGAGTGACGGCGTTTTCCCAGATAAAACCTGCCAAAATAAACCAGTCCCTTTTTGGCAGGTCGGTCGGGTCGTAGTTATTACGTGGCGGTCGAGGTCGACCGTATAGGCCGCGCCTTGTTTGGCTAAAGTACAATCATCTGTGTTTAACTCGCCCGCAGCTGCACGGCGTGGGCGATGGCCAAAAAGGAAAACCACATGGGATTCATATCAAAGCTGCTGTCCTTTGGATCCGATAAGGACCTTAAGCGCTACTACAAGATCGTCGACCAGATCAACGGTCTTGAGCCCCAGTTTGAGAAGATGACCGAGGAGGAACTCCGCGGCCAGACCGATAAGTTCCGCGAGCGTTACGCCAACGGCGAGTCGCTTGACGACATGCTCCCCGAGGCCTTTGCCACCGTGCGTGAGGCTTCCAAGCGCACCATGGGTATGCGCCACTTTGACGTGCAGCTCATTGGCGCCATGGCACTGCACGAGGGCCACATCGCCGAGATGAAGACCGGCGAAGGTAAGACCCTCGTCTCCACGTTGGCTGGCTATCTCAACGCTATTGCCGGCAAGGGCGTGCACGTCGTTACTGTCAATGATTACCTTGCCAAGCGCGACTCCGAGTGGATGGGCCGCATCTATAAGTACCTGGGCATGACTGTCGGTCTGCTCCAGAACAACATGCCGCTCGAGCTCAAGCGCCCGGCCTACCAGGCCGACGTCACCTACGGCACCAACTCCGAGTTCGGCTTTGATTACCTGCGCGACAACATGGTTACCCGTCCCGAGCAGCGCGTGCAGCGCGGCCACAACTACGCCATCGTCGACGAGGTTGACTCCATCCTGATCGATGAGGCTCGCACCCCGCTGATCATCTCGGGCGCTGGCACCAAGTCCGCCAGTACCTACAAGGACTTCGCGCGTGCCGTGCGTGGCCTTGAGCGCGGCGAGGACGTGTCGCACGACATGCTTACCGCCACCGAGGACGTTGAACCCACGGGCGACTACGTCATGGACGAGGCCAAGCACACCATCGCTGCCACCGAGCGCGGTCTTAAGAAGATCGAGCGCCGCCTGGGTATCGATGACATCTATGCCGATCTCTCCGGCCAGCTGGTCAACCACCTGCAGCAGGCGCTGAAGGCCCAGTACATGTTCCACCGCGACAAGCAGTATGTGGTCACCAACGGCGAGGTCAAGATCGTCGACGAGTTCACCGGCCGCATTATGGAAGGCCGCCGTTACTCCGAGGGCCTGCACCAGGCCATCGAGGCCAAAGAGGGCGTGCTCGTGCGCGAGGAGAACCAGACGCTGGCGACCATCACCCTGCAGAACTACTTCCGCCTGTATGACAAGCTCTCCGGTATGACCGGTACGGCACTCACCGAGGACGCCGAGTTCCGCGAGATCTACAAGCTGCCCGTCGAGGTAATCCCCTCCAACAAGCCCGTGCAGCGCGTGGACCACGAGGACCTGGTCTACCGCACCATTCAGGCTAAGTACAACGCCGTTGCCGACGACGTTGAGCGTCGTCACGCTAAGGGCCAGCCGGTCCTGGTGGGTACCGTCTCCATCGAGAGCTCCGAGAAGCTGTCCGCCGCCCTCACGAAGCGCGGTATCGCGCACGAGGTCCTCAACGCCAAGCACCACGAGCGCGAGGCCCATATCGTTGCCCAGGCTGGTCGCTATGGCGCCGTGACCATCGCTACCAACATGGCCGGCCGCGGTACCGACATCTTGCTGGGCGGTAACCCCGACGAGCTGGTGCGCGAGCGCCTGGAGTACGAGGGCCTGACCATGGAGGACGTAACGCCCGAGCAGCTCGAGCAGTTTAACGCCGAGGCCAAGGAGACTTGCAAGGCCGAGCGTGAGCGCGTTCTTGCCGCCGGCGGCCTGACCGTCATCGGCACCGAGCGTCATGAATCCCGCCGTATCGACAATCAGCTGCGCGGCCGTTCCGGCCGTCAGGGCGATCCGGGCGAAACCCAGTTCTACCTGTCGCTCGAGGACGATCTGATGCGTCTGTTTGGCGGCGACAAGATGGACCGCGTCTCCAAGATGATGGTCACGGCTGACATGGGCGACGATATGCCCATCCAGCACAAGATCATCTCCAAGGCTGTCGAGAGCGCCCAGCACAAGGTCGAGAGCATCAACTTCTCCATGCGTAAGAGCGTTCTTGAGTACGACGACGTCATGAACAAGCAGCGCCAGGTCATCTACGCTGAGCGCAATAAGATTCTGGACGGCAAGGACCTGACCGACCACATCACCGAGGTCATGCACGACACCGTGTACCGCTGCGTTCAGGAGTTCTGCACCAAGGACAGTCACGATGGCGAGCGCGACCTGGAGGGCCTGCGCAAGTGGGTTGTG
The DNA here is from genome assembly GCF_003438115.1 of Collinsella sp. OM08-14AT. Classification (NCBI taxonomy): domain Bacteria; kingdom Bacillati; phylum Actinomycetota; class Coriobacteriia; order Coriobacteriales; family Coriobacteriaceae; genus Collinsella; species Collinsella sp. OM08-14AT. Next base: position 51,590 of record NZ_QSTE01000016.1, on the reverse strand, counting down.
GAGCTCACCGGCCACATCGATACGCCGAAGTTCCCCGACGAGGATTATGAGGCTCTGGCTGCCGATGTCCTGGCTTACGTAGAGAAGTGCTACAACATGAAGGCCGAGCGCTTGGGCGAGGACCTGATGCGCGAGCTCAACACCCAGGTCATGCTGCGCGTCATCGATACCCGCTGGATGAACTACCTGCAGGAGATGGACTACCTCAAGACCGGCATCGGCCTGCGCGGCTTTGGCCAGCGCGACCCGCTGGTCGAGTACAAGACCGAGGCCTACGGCGCGTTCCAGATACTCGTCGACACCATGTACGAGGATTACCTGCGCACGGTTCTGCGCATCGAGATCAAGGCTGCCCCGCGTGTCGTGGAGCACAAGGAGGAGCCCGCGCTCGAGGGTGCGCACTTCTCCGGTCCTGCCGAGGTCGATGGTGACAACGGCGACTCGGTGCTGCGCAAGCAGGCGCAGGTGCAGGCCCGCACGGCTGTCCAAGGCGGACCGGCTGCCGTCAACAACGGTGGCAAGGTGACGACCTACCGCAAGTCCGAGAGCGACGATCCGTACGTCAACGTGGGCCGCAACGACCCGTGCCCTTGCGGTAGCGGTAAGAAGTTCAAGTACTGCCACGGCAGGAATCGTTAATGGCTGAGGCTTTAGAGGTAACGCCCGCCGAGCTGGACGCGTTTGCGGACCGGCTCGGTGAGGTTGAGTCGTACCTCCATTTGGACGAGAAGCGCACCCGCGTAACGGAGCTCGAGGCCAAAAGCGTCGCCCCGGGCTTTTGGGACGACGCCGATGCCGCTCGCGCCACGATGGAGGAGATCGCGCGCACCAAGGAAGATATCGCTGCCGTGGACACCGCGCGCGGCGAGCTTTCCGATGCCCGCGCTGCGCTGGAGCTTGCCGAGGAGATGGGGGATGACCCCGACGCCGTCGCATTGCGCGAGGAGGCTGCCGCTACGGCAGAACGCCTAGCCCGCGCCATCGACGAGCTTGAGCTTGCGAGCTGGTTTACCGGGGAGTTCGACCATGGCGACGCGATTGTGACCATCAAGCCCGGGCAGGGTGGTTTGGAGGCCCAGGATTGGACCTTCATGCTCTTTAAGATGTACATGAAGTACTGCCAGCGCCGCGGTTGGAAGGTCACCATCAACGATTGCCCCGCGGCCGAGGTCATTGGCATTGATCGCGCGACCTTTACCGTCGAAGGCAAGGACGCATTTGGCATGCTGCGCGCCGAGGCCGGTGTCCACCGCCTGGTGCGCATTAGCCCCACCGACGACAAGAAGCGCCGCCAGACCACGTTTGCCGGCGTCGAGGTCATTCCGGTGCTGCCCGACGATATCGATATCGAGATCAACCCCGACGACATCCGCGTCGACGTGTACCACGCAAGTGGCCCGGGTGGTCAGGGCGTGAACACCACCGACTCCGCCGTGCGCGTGACGCATTTCCCCAGCGGCATTGTGGTCACCTGCCAAAACGAGCGCAGCCAGATCCAGAACAAGGCCGCGTGCATGCAGATCCTCAAGGCTCGCCTGTACGAGATTGAGCTCGAGAAGCGCGCCGAGGCCCTGGATGAGATTCGCGGACCCAAAACCACGATTGGTTTTGGCAACCAGATCCGCAGCTACGTGCTCTACCCGTATCAGATGGTTAAGGACCTACGCACGGGCGTTGAGACCAGCAACGTCGAGGCAGTTCTTGACGATGGCGACCTGGACCCGTTTGTTATTGGCTACCATCGCTGGGCCACTGGCAACGCTGACGCGGAGATCCCATCTGCATAAACCGCCCGGTTTATGTGGAAATGGATAAAACCCTCCGAGCAGGGTGGTTTTGTATCCAAAGCAAACCCTGCGCAGGGGTGGTTTTTGTTCGGCGAATCGGTAGAATCGAATACAGCAAGAAGTTCGAAGCGCATCCGTTTGGGTGCGCTTTTTTGAGGGAGGTAGCATGGCATATCGTCTGGACATTAAGCGCATTCTATCGATGAACTTCTTTCACGACCTGCCCCAGATTATGTTGGGGTGCGCTCTGGCCGCTATTGCGACCGACCTGTTTTTGATTCCCAACGGCCTTGCTGCCGGTGGTGTTACGGGCCTTGCCACCATTATCCAGGCGGTCGGCGCATCGCGCGGCATATCGCTTCCCGTTGGTATTCAGACGATCGTGATGAACGCCTTGCTGTTGCTGGTCGTTATGCGCGAGGGCGGCATGTTCTACGTGGTGCAGACCGCGACGGGCTTTGTGCTGCTGGGCTTCTTTACCGATCTGTTCGCCCCGTTTGTAGCACCTCTGGCGGATGCGGACCTGATGCTCCCTGCCATGTGGGGCTGCATTATTACAGGCATCGGTTACGGCATGGTGCTGCGCGCCGGCGCCAACACCGGCGGCTCGGACACGATTGGCCAAATCATCTCGCGTAATACCTCGCTGCCCGTGGGCTCGACCGTCATGGCGATCGATGTTGCCGTATGCGCGCTGTCGGCCCCGGTCTTTTCGGTCGAAAACGCGCTGTATGCGGGCCTTTCGATGGTCATTAGCGGCTACGTGATCGATGCCGTGGTCGACGGTGGCAACAGGCGCCGTATGGTGCTCATCATCTCGGACAAGTTTCCCGATATCGCGGCCGATATCATGTATGGCCTGGGCCGCGGCTGCACCAAGTTTAGGGCGACCGGCATGTACTCGGGTGCCGAGAAGCCGGTGATCATGGTCATTGTGAGCCGCCGCGAGCTCAACACCCTCAAAACGATCGTGCGCGAGCGCGATCCTCACGCCATTGTGACGGTCGCCGACGTTACGGAAACCTTCGGTGAGGGATTCAAGGACATTAACGCGTAGGGCCGACTGCGTTCCATCCAAAAGACGTTCACATTGATAAACCGTTTCATCAGCGGTTCTGCCTGCTCAATTGTTCAAATAATGATAAATACTCTGGTAAAGCTTCCAGTTTCCAGCATAATGAATGACGTACGTGCATCGCGGCTGTGTTGGGACTACCTTTCCGTGCCGTGCGCATCTTGTCTTAAGAGGATGAAAGGAAGGCACAATGAGCGACGAAGAGCTCAAAAAGGTTGCCAACGAGGTAAGGAAGGGCATCGTCACCGGCGTGCACGCTGCCAAGTCCGGCCATCCGGGCGGTTCGCTCGGCGCTGCCGACATCATGACCTATCTGTACTTTGAGGAAATGAACGTCGACCCGGCCGACCCCCGCAAGGCCGACCGCGATCGCTTCGTGCTTTCCAAGGGTCATTGCGCGCCTGGTCTGTACGCTGTGCTCGCCGAGCGCGGATTCTTCCCCAAGGAGGATCTCGAGACGCTGCGCCACATCGGCAGCCACCTGCAGGGTCACCCCAACATGAACGACACCCCGGGCGTCGATATGTCCACCGGTTCGCTCGGCCAGGGCATCTCCGCCGCCGTGGGCATGGCCGTTGCCGCCAAGCACTGGGGCGACGACTATCGCACCTACGCCCTGCTGGGCGACGGCGAGAGCGAGGAGGGCCAGGTTTGGGAGGCCGCCATGTTTGCCGGCAACCAGCAGCTTGACAACCTCTGCGTGATCGTCGACCACAACGGTCTGCAGATCGACGGCCCCGTCGAGGAGGTCAACGACCCCATGCCGCTCGCCGACAAGTTCCGCGCCTTCAAGTTCCACGTGGTGGAGCTCGCCGACGGCAACGATTTCGATCAGATCCGCGCCGCCTTTGCCGAGGCCCGCGCCACCAAGGGTCAGCCGACCGCCATCATCGCCGAGACCACCAAGGGCAAGGGCGTTTCCTTTATGGAGAACCAGGTGGGTTGGCACGGCAAGGCCCCCAACGATGAACAGTTTGAGCAGGCCATGGCAGAGCTCACGGCCGCCGGAGAGGAGCTCTAGGATGGCAGACGTCAAGAAAATCGCCACGCGCGTAAGCTACGGTGAGGCCCTCGTCGAGCTCGCCAACGAGCACGATGACTTTGTGGTCCTCGATGCCGACCTGGCCGCCGCCACGCAGACCGGCAAGTTTAAGGCAGCCTGCCCCGACCGCTTCTTCGATGTGGGCATTGCCGAGAGCAATCTGATGGGTGTTGCCGCCGGTATCGCGACCACCGGCCGCGTTGCTTTTGCGAGCACCTTTGCCATGTTTGCCGCTGGCCGCGCCTTTGAGCAGGTCCGCAACTCCATCGGCTATCCGCACCTTAACGTTAAGATCGGTGCCACGCACGCCGGTATCTCGGTGGGCGAGGACGGCGCCACGCACCAGTGCTGCGAGGATATCGCCCTCATGCGCGTCATCCCCGGCATGACCGTTATCGTTCCCGCCGACGACGTGGAGGCTCGTGCCGTGACGTGCGCCGCCTACGAGTGCGACGGCCCCGTGTACATGCGCTTTGCCCGTCTGGCCTCGCCGGTCATCAACGACCCCGAGACCTACAAGTTCGAGGTAGGCAAGGGCATCGTCATGCGCGAGGGCACCGACGTCACCATCATCGCCTGCGGCCTAATGGTCGGCGAGGCCCTCGAGGCCGCCGAGCAGCTCGCTGCCGAGGGCATCGATGCCGAGGTCATCAACATGCACACCATCAAGCCCATCGACGCCGACCTGATCGTCAAGAGCGCCACCAAGACCGGTCACGTCGTGACCGTCGAGGAGCACTCCGTGATCGGTGGCCTGGGCAGCGCCGTTGCCGACGTTCTGTGTGAGCAGTGCCCGACGCCGCTCAAGAAGATTGGCGTCAACGACACCTTCGGCGAGTCCGGCCCGGGTGCCGAGCTCCTGCACAAGTACGGCCTGGACGCCGCCAACATCGTGGCGACCACCAAGGAGTTCTTGGCATAAGGCAAGACGAGGCAAAGTATCGCGTCGACAACCGCAAACAAGCCAGAACAGGGGCGTCCTCAAAGAGGGCGCCCCTGTTTATGCTGAATTTAAATTAGAGTCCTGCCAAGCAAAGTTCCCATGGGGAAACGAGCCCATCCCAGCAAAGTGCAATTCAGACCCTTCCAATTTTGTATGCGCAGCATCTCAAGTTGGTGCGTCGGCCCCATAGTAGCCGCAGGCCGGGCGCAGGGTTACCTCCCAAATCTTTCCGCAGCGCAGGCCGGCGTTTGTCCGCAGCTCCGCAGGAGCAGGACAAATGCCGGCCATGCGCGAGGACGATTTGGGAGGTAACCCTGCGCCCGGCCGGTGAGACCCAAACCCCGCCATGCTTCTTATGTGCAGCAAAGCTAATGCTGCTAAAATACAAAGCGCTCATGTAGTTTAAACGCACGACGATAAGGAGCACCAGTGGGTAACCACTTCCGTACCTCCGGTGCGGGCGATGATGCCCCCAAGACGCAGACAGGCGTCCAGGGCAGTCGTTTCGCCACTCCGGATTCAGAGGGCCAGCTTGTTGCTCAGGCCCCCGCTCAGCCGGCAGATCAGGCACAGCCGGCATCCGATCCCTTTGCCTACAATCCCACCAGCGATGTCGCGCTTTCCGGCACGGCGGGTTTTGAGCCCGTTCAGGCCGTGACCGCTCGCGTGGAGCAGCCTCAGGCTGGCGCTGCCACGCCGCAGCCTACCATGGCCGGCATTCCCGACCCCATGGCCCCTGCGACACCGGCTCCTCAGCCTGCGCAGTCCGGTCTCTTTGCCGCTATTCCCGACCCCACGCAGCCTGCTGCCCCGGTGGTCGAGAGCGATCAGGCGGCCGAGGTCGCAAGCCTCGATAACGCGCTCAACAACCCCGATTTTACGTCGGTGTTTGCGCCCATCGATCCGCAGGCCAGCCGCAAGAAGATGGCCAAGCAGGCCGGTGTCGAGCCCGTCATCCTTATGGAGCATGTCACCAAGATCTATCCGGCACAGCCCAACAAGCCTGCACTCGACGACATCAACATCGAGATCTATCCGGGCGAGTTCGTCTTCCTGGTCGGTCACTCCGGCTCGGGTAAGACCACGCTGCTGTCGACGCTCAACCGCGACGTCAAGCCGACGAGCGGTCGCATCCTGGTTGCCGGTCAGGACCTCATGAAGATCAAGAACCGCAAGGTTCCGTTCCTGCGCCGCCAGATTGGCGCCGTGTTCCAGGACTTTAAGCTCCTGCCGCAAAAAACCGCCTACGAAAACGTGGCGTTTGCTCTGCAGTGCATCGGCAAGCCCAAGGGCGTCATTCGCAGCCAGGTGCCGGAGGTGCTGCGTCTGGTCGGTCTGGCCGATCAGATGGACTCGCTGCCCGACCAGCTTTCCGGTGGCGAGCAGCAGCGCGTCGCCGTCGCCCGCGCTATGGTCAACCGTCCGCCGCTGCTGATCTGCGACGAGCCCACGGGTAACCTCGACCCGGCGATCTCGCTGGGCATCATGAAGCTGCTCGAGCGTATTAACCGCACCGGCACCACCGTGATCGTCGCCACGCACGACCGCGAGATGGTCGATAGCATGCACCGTCGCGTGATCGCCCTCGAGGGCGGCCACGTTATCCGCGACCAGGAGAGGGGAGGTTACGGCAACTATGGCACCAACTAACGTGGGCTACTCCTTCAAAGAGGCAATCAGTCACTTCTTCCGTAACTGGACTACCTCGCTCGGCGCCGTCATCACGATCTTCCTTTCGCTGTTTATCATCGGCCTGTTCATCATGGGTTCCGCGATGCTGAACTCCGTGATCGGCACCGTCGAGGATCAGGTCGTCATCAACGCCTTTATTAGCGATGACGCCGACCAGGCAGATGTTCAGGCCTTTGAGGCTGAGCTCAAGACGTGGAGCAACGTCAAGTCCGTGACGTACAAGGACAAGGACGACGCGCTGGCCGAGTATACGAGCAAGATGTCTGGCAAAGCCGACGCCACCATGAGCGCGCTCGATGGCCAGAACCCGCTGCCGGCTTCGTTTGCAATTGAGATGGACGATCCGTCCAAGGTCGAGAGCACGGCCCAGAAGCTCAAGAAGAACGCCGACTTCCAGAAGATCGCGGATGACGGCGACGTCAACGCGAGCGTGCTGTACGGCCAGGAGGAAGTGAGCCGCCTGTTCCAGGTGACCAACTACATCCGCATCGCCGCCGTGGTGCTCGTTGGCCTTTTGACCTTTATCGCATTCATCTTCATCAACAACACGATTCGCCTGTCCATCACGGCGCGTCGTCGTGAGATTGCGATTATGCGTCTGGTCGGCGCCAGCAACGGCTTCATTCGCGGCCCGTTTATCACCGAGGGCGTACTGCAGGCCATTTTGGGCTCGCTGCTTTCCATCGGCGTTCTGGAGCTGCTGCGCAATCTGATGATTCCGCGTTTGCAGGAGAGCATCGGCTGGATGTCGTTTGCCATGCCGATGCAGTACTACCTGGTGACCTATGCTGCGCTGATTCTGGTCGGCGTGATTATCGGTCTCTTTGGTTCTGCCATCGCCATGCGCCGCTACCTGCGCGTGTAGGCATGCCTGGAATTCATCCCTTCCAACGGGTCGTCTCTTGCGGGGCGGCCCGTTTTTTGATCCCTAGGGGACGGCAGGAAAACGGATCATTTGGGTAGACTCTTTGGAGTTCGCAATCGATAGTTAGGAGGCGCCATGGGGCGCAATAACAAGCATAAGCGTGGAGCTCGCAATAAGCGCGGGCCGGTGCGCAGCGAACGCCGTCCGAGCCTGACCGGGCGCGTGCAGCTCCATGAGCATAGCGCCTACGTTGTAACCGAAAACGGCGACTACAAGGTCATGGGCCGCGGTAAGCGCGAGATCATGGATGGCGATACCGTAGCCGTGAGCATTAAGAACAGCCCGCACGGTGAGCGGCGCGCCGTGATCGAAGGCGTGGTTGAGCGCGCAGCCATAAGCGTGGTGGGTACGTACCAGACCGCTGGTCCGCTCGGTGTGATCGAGCCGCTCGATTCGCGCCTGAAGGCCGACTTCTTCATTCTGCCCGAGGATACCTCGGCGGATCGTCTGGGCGTCCACCCGGGTGATGCCGTTGTCGCGCGCATTTTGACCTACCCGACGCGCCTGGAATCGGGCACCGTGACGATCGAACGCCGCATTGGCGGAGATGACGCGCCCGATTTGGGCGTTCAATACGTGATGGCGCGTTACGGCTATACCGATAGCTATCCCGAGGCCGCGCTGGACGAGGCCGAGGGGCTTTCGCTCGATGTGTCCGCGGCGCTTAAGGACCCGCTCCGCCGCGATCTGCGCGACCGCTTTGTCATCACGATCGACCCGGTCGACGCGCGCGACTTTGACGATGCCATTTCGCTTGAGCGCACGCCCGAGGGTGGCTACAAGCTGGGTGTGCATATCGCTGACGTTTCTCACTATGTGGCTTGGGACGGGCATATCGATCTTGAGGCTCGCCATCGTACGACATCGGTGTATCTGGCCGATCGCGTGCTTCCCATGCTGCCCGAACGCCTGTCCTGTGACCTATGCTCGCTTCGCCCTGACGAGGACCGTCTTGCGTTTACCGTTGACATTGAGCTCGATGCGCAGGGTCGCGTGCGGCATTACGATCCGTACCCCAGCGTGATTCGCTCGCGTGTGCGTATGGACTATGACGGCGCCGAGGCGCTGCTGGTGCGTGCCGACGCGGTTGAGTATTCGGTGCTGGAAGGCGCCGCTGAGGATGTTGCGGCTGCTGAGGCCTCGCGCGAGGAGGCGCTTGAGCGCGGTCTTGCGTGCGAGGAAACTGCTCGCGGCTATAACGTCGACCTCGGCGATTTCCTTGTCGCCGCCAACGAACTCGCCGAACTTCGCCGTCGTATTCGTCGTGCCCGCGGCTCAGTCGATTTTGACACGGCCGAGATTCGCGCTCTATTGGATGAGGACGGAGTACCCGTGCAGATTGTGGCGCGCGAGCGTTCGTGTGCCACGTCGCTTATCGAGGAAGCCATGCTACTCGCCAACGAGTGCGTTGCAGAGTGGCTGGCAGACCGTGATATCGAGGCCTGCTATCGCGTGCATGAGGATCCGAGCCCCGATAGCCTGCACGGTGCCGCCGTTGCGCTGGCGCAGCTGGGCATCATCGACGATCGCCGTGCTGCCGGTATCGCCCTGGGGAGTCCCGATGAGCTACAGGCTGCAGTTGATGCTGCCGCCGGTACGGCCAACGCACCGCTCGTCAACACGCTGCTTCTGCGCAGCATGCAGCGCGCACTGTACAAGCCGCGCAACGAGGGCCACTTTGCGCTCGCCGCGCCGTGCTACTGTCACTTTACGAGTCCCATCCGTCGCTACCCCGATCTGGTGGTGCACCGCGTGCTCAAACTGCAGTTGGCCTATGAGCAGCTCGGCGGCAAGGACGCCCTGGTCCGTACACCGCGGCTGATCGGCAAGGGGCGCGAGTCGCTGCCGCGCATTCTGCCGCAGATCTGCCGCGCATGCAGCGATGCCGAGCGCGCGGCAGATGCCGCTAGCCATGCGACGCAAAAGATCAAGATTGCCCAGTACTATGAGGATCGCCTGGGCGAGCGCTATGCCGGAACGGTCTCATGGGTCAGCAGCATGGGCCTCTTTGTGCGCTTGGACCTGACGCAGGTCGAAGGCTTGGTTTCGATCAAGAGTCTGGGCAACGAGTGGTTCGAGTTCGACGAGGATGCGCTTACGCTGACGGGCGCCGACACGGGGACTCGCTATGAACTGGGCCAGCGCGTGATTATCGAGGTTTCGCGCGTCAATACCACGCGTGGGCACTTGGACTTTAAGCTTATCCATTAGCCAAATCTCGACTCATGGCGGGAGAGCGGAGGGCGGTCTTTCGGGGCCGCCCTCCGCATTTGGATCATAGCTACCTTGCCGTCCGCTCGGCCGCCCGCTTACCTGCTATTCGAGAGGTAAAACCTACCAAAATAAACCTGTCCCTTTTTGGCAGGTTTACAAGAAAGCGGGGATGAGATGGCGACGGTGTATGGTTATGCGCGGGTGAGTTCGCGCGATCAGAATCTAAATCGGCAGCTGGATGCGCTGGGCGCCTATGGCGTGGGCTCGGCGAATATTTATGCCGACCATGCGAGCGGCAAGGACTTCGATCGCCCGCGGTATCGCGAGCTGCTGCACATCCTGGGAGACGGGGACGTGCTGGTGGTGCTTTCTATCGACCGGCTTGGCCGTAATTACTCCGAGATTCTTGAGGAATGGCGACGCATTACCAAGGAGCTCGGGGTTGCCATTGTGGTGTTGGACATGCCATTGCTTGACACGCGCGCCAGGGCCAGCGGCGCGCCGGATGTGACCAATACCCTGATTGCCGATATTGTGCTACAACTGCTGAGCTACGTGGCGCAGGTGGAGCGCGAGAATATTCATCGGCGCCAGGCGGAGGGGATTGCAGCGGCGCGGGCGCGAGGGGTCCGTTTCGGTCGACCTCGCAAGCCGTGCCCTCCTCAGTTTGAGCTGGTGCGCGATAGCTATGAGGCGGGCGATATTACCCGCAGCCAGGCGGCAAAGTGCCTGGGCGTGTGCGTGGGGACGTTCGATCGCTGGATGCGCGAGGCGGGGTAGGGGTTTGCGTCGCTTTGTCGCTTCCTGTTGCGATTCAAATTTTGATACGGTGACGATGCCATTTGGGGCTACACTCGCTGATATTCAAAAAAGGAGGTAGGCCCTTGGCGCGCGTAAAACAAATAATCGGATGGACCGCGATCATTCTGTTCGCTGCAACGCTGGCGGGCATCTGGGTGCTGACGGAGCAAAATGCGGTGGAGACGTCGTTGCTGAGCGAGTCCACCGCGCGCGTGGTGGAGGGTCAGGCTACGGGCGTTCAGGCTGCCGATGTCGCGGGTGAAGCTCAGACCGAGAACGGGATGACCGGGGGCACCGATTCGGCTGCTTCGAATGTCCGGTCTGGCCGACTTGCTTCCATTCGCATGTGGGTGGGCACGAACGTCCGTCGCGTTGCCCATACCGTAGAGTTTTTCTTCGTCGGATTGTTCGCCTCGGTGGTCGTGGTTTGCTTTTCCAGGCGTCCTTGGAGCGTATGCTCCCGTTGCGTGCCCGTGTTGCTCTTTTGCGCCGTCTGCTCCGTTGGCGATCAGGTACATAAGATCTTTGTTCCCGGCAGGCATTTCGACGTTATCGATTTAGGATTCGATGCTGCGGGCTATGTCACCGCCATGCTGTTGGTATTGCTGGCAGCGGCGTTGGTGCGCTATGCGACTCGGCCGATCGGCGCCCATGCGAGGCGCTAGCCTTAAGACGAGACATCGCGACTGCCTATGCTTCGACATTGGCTACAATAACGGCTGCAATCGCGAGTGGTCGTCGATGTGCAGTTTTCCGGACACCTGTTTTCTCTAAGAAAGGAAATCCCATGACCGTACTGTTTGTTGAATATCCCAAGTGCTCGACCTGTAAGAAGGCCAAGGCATGGCTGGACGAACACGGGGTAGAGTATATCGACCGCGATATCGTTTTGGACAATCCCACGGCTGATGAGCTTGCGACCTGGATTGCTCGTTCGGGACTGCCGGTGCGGCGCTTCTTTAATTCGTCGGGCATGAAATATCGAGAGCTGGGCCTGAAGGCGCGTCTAGATGCGGGCATGACGGATCGGGAGTGCTACGAGCTGCTGGCGACCGACGGCATGCTGGTCAAGCGTCCGCTGTTGGTGGGCGACGACTTTGCGATTCCCGGCTTTAGGGAAGCAGCTTGGACCGAGGCGCTGCTGTAGCGGCTGCGGAAAGTGCGACCCGTTTTGAGCGCTCGGGGTGGGACGTGTTTTCCATCGGAGGGCTCGCTCGGCTCAATCCTTGAGCTGTGCCCATTCGTGCGGACCGTAGACCTTTACGTGCTTGTTGGGCTTGCCGCTCCAGTACTCCTCGTCCATAAAGGGCAGATATGCCTGAACACCGGGGCAGATAAAGGGAATCCGCTGCTGTTGCAGTCGCTCGCGTTGGCGCTGCTCCAGGTGCGCCTCGGATATGACAGTCGGCATACCGGACAGCTCGACGAGGCTTGCCTGGATTCGCTTAAGGTCGGGGAGTCCCGCGTGCCATGACATCCGCATGATCAAAAAGGATGCACGGCGGTATTTTGCCTGCATTACCGTGATGGCGGGGCGCAGGGTGGGATGGATTTTGTCCCGTTCGGGCCAAAGGTCAGCAGTGATCTCGAGGCCCAGGGTCTCCCATAGGTAATCAAGCTCTTCGTCCATGGCGCCTCGATATCTACGTGATCATTGATACTTCGATTGTGTTGCCTGGTGCTATCGTTTTCGCGGTAGAATCTGCCAACGGTTGACGGCTACCGCTCGCGGCGTTTTGCCCTTCGTGTGCAGCGGTCGACTTCACAGGTCCTTCACGTGTCGGCCGTATTTGACTGAATTTCAAAAAAGTCAAAATTAGGGCTTGCGTCACGGCGGGACTTCCCGTATATTTCTTTCTTGCGCAAAGGCACAGCCGAGCGCAGCGATGCAGTCATTGGGATGTCGTCTAATGGCAGGACAGCGGATTCTGGTTCCGTCAATGGGGGTTCGACTCCCTCCATCCCAGCCATTGCATTTGCTACATATGGCCCGTTCGTCTAGCGGTTTAGGACGCCGCCCTCTCAAGGCGGAGATCACCAGTTCGAATCTGGTACGGGCTACCAAAATTGAACGCCCGGGCCTCGTAAGAGACCCGGGTTTTGTGTATTGACCGATATTTAAGGCGCGCGTTGAGTCTGCCGCCCGGACCGAGGAGTTGTCATGGACCTGCCTATCAGCTTGGAAGACATCACGTATGCCGAGAACTATCTGGCGCAGGGCGACCTGGCTACGGCGACGCCGCTGCTTGAGCGTCTGGTGGAGCTCGCCGAGGAGTATATCGACGCTGAGTGCAAGACGGAGGATAAGCGCCAGTACTTTAGCTTCGACAGCAAGTTTGAGCGCCTGGCCTATCGCCGCGTGGAGAAGGATCCGCGCGAGCTGGTGCAGGTCGAGGTTCCCTTTGACCGCCTGTACTCCGACATGGCGTTTGCCTACATTCGCCAGCAGGATTATGTGAGTGCTCGGAATGCCCTGATGCAGGCCGTGCGTTGGGATCCCATGAACTGCAACTATCGCTTGGACTTGGCCGAGCTGTTCCGCGCGCTCGAGGACAAGCAGGAGTGGGCATCGCTCTCGTTCTCGGTGCTGGAGCGCGCGAGCGACGGTAAGTGCGCCGCACGTGCCTACACCAACTTGGGTCAGTACTTCTTGGAGCCCGAGACCGAGAACATTTCGGCAGCCGTGGGCTGCGCGCGTCTGGCGCTGCGCCTGGCGCCCAATGATGCGCATACGACGCGCCTGCTCAACAAGATCCATACCACCTATCCGGATGCCGCGGACGAGAGTGACGACCATGTGATGGGTGAGCTCGCCCTGCAAGGCGTGCCGACTTCGCCTTCGGCCGAGATTGCCATCTGCCTGATCATGTGTGCGACCGATGCTGCAAGCGACGGCGACAAGCAGGAGGCGACGCGCCTGACGGTGCGCGCTCGTGATTTGGTGGGCGAGGAGGCCTGCGCGGCGATTATCAAACTGGTGCGCGAGAGCGACGCCGAGCTTAACGCCGAGCGCAAGGCAAAGCGCGAGGCTGCGGGCTCAAACGCCGACGACGTCAAGGAGGCCGGCGATGCCCAGTAAGCGCGAGCGCAAGCTCATTTCCAAGAATCGCTCGGCACATCACGAGTACTTTATCGATGAGACGTTTGAGTGCGGTATTGAGCTGAGCGGTACCGAGGTCAAGTCGATTCGCGAGCGCGCGTGCCAGATTACCGATACCTTCGCGCTGATTCGTGGTGGGGAGTGCTGGCTCGTCGGCCTGCATATCCACCCTTATAGCCATGGTGGCGTGTGGAATCGCGATCCCGACCGTCGGCGCCGTCTGCTGCTGCACCGCAAGGAGATCGACTTTCTTGACGGCAAACTTCGCAACCGCGGCTATGCGCTGGTGCCGCTGGAGCTCTACTTTAATACCGACGGCCGCGTAAAGCTGCTGCTGGGCCTAGGCCGCGGCAAGAAGCTTTACGACAAGCGCGAGGATATGGCCAAGCGCGATGTCCAGCGCGAGATCGACCGCGCCCTCAAGGAGCGCAATCGCTAGGCGTTCTGTATAAGTTGCGGTGGAATACGGACTGTTTTGCCTGTTTGAGGGGCTATTCAGTCCTTATTTCACCGCAACTGCGGGCCTCTCATCTTGCTTATACTGTTTTGACACATATGTCTCAAAGGTGGTGTCCGTTGTGGGCGCCGCCTTTTTTTGTGGGTACATACATCCATGAGGTTCCAACCCGCGTTAGGGGAGTGATTGTTATGGACAAAACTGCGTACTTTACCATGCCGAGCGGTCTGTACGTGGTGAGCGCCGCGGCAGACGGGCTGCGCGCCGGCTGCGTCATCAACACTGCGGTGCAGGTGACGTCCATGCCGCCGCGCATTTCGGTTGCCGTGAACAAGGACAACGTCACCTCGGGCGTCATCGCTTCGGCCAAAGCGTTCGCGCTGACCGTGATCGATCAGACCGCCGATATGCTCTACATCGGTAACTTTGGGTTCCGCACCAGCAGCGATTATGACAAGTTTGCCAAATACGAGGCCCGCGAGACGGCTCTGGGCATGCCCTATGTGCCCGAGCACGCGGCGGCCCTGTTTAGCTGCCATTTGATCGACACTGTGGATGTTGGCACGCATCTACTGTTTATCGGCGAGGTCGAGGATGCCGAGCGCTTGAGTGACGAGACGCCGCTCACCTACGATTACTACCATAAGGTCCTGAAGGGCAAGACGCCTCCGAAGGCGTCCTCGTATCAAGGCTAGAAATGTTTTAAAAATACTTGCATTATATTATTGAGAATCTATACTGATAAATGAAGTACATCACCAGTCGCGTTTGAGAGGAGAACATCATGGCTGAGGAGAAGAAGACGTATAAGTTCGTGTGCGTCGTTTGCGGTTACGAGGTTGAGGTCGATACGCCCGAGCTGCCCGAGGATTATGTGTGCCCGGTGTGCGGCGTCGGTCCCGATCAGTTTGAGCTCGTCGAGGAGTAGCTCGCAGACACACGGCGAAAGCCGAACATAGCTCTGTTCAAGGGCCTCGGTCGAATTCTCGGCCGGGGCCCTTTTCCTCCGCCCCCAAGGGATCACGGTTGCTGTTGGCCGATCCTGTCTGTTGTGAGTCCGGCCGACCTTTTGTCTCAATCTGTAACATCTAACGGTGGAAATTGGGCCCACTTGTTACATATCGAGACAAACCAAAACCGTCCGGCAGAAGATCTCAATCTGTAACATCTAGACATCGAAAGCGGGTCTAGATGTTACAGATCGAGACGTTTGCCTGAGTAGGTGCCCCGCCCCATTACATCCCTGTCAACAACACGACATCGAGAATCGTCACGATGGCACCGATCCCTACGAGCAGCGCGTTGAGTGGACGCGAATTGGCGTATTTGCCCATGACGCGGGGTGAACTGGTGAGCCGTATGAGCACAAAGACCGTAATCGGTAGCTGAAGCGACAGCAGTGCCTGACTCCAGATGAGACCTTCAAAAGGATTTGGGACGACCAGGCACGCCGTCACTGCGCCGACGAAACAGGCCGCCACCCCGATCGAGGAATGTCGGTCGTGGATATCGTATTCCTCGTCGAACATGCCCGCAGTGATGGTCCCCGCCGCCATGCCCGCTGTCACGCTGCTCGATAGTCCCGCGAACAGCAGCGCTACCGCAAAGATGGTCGAGCTCGCCGGGCCCAGAATGGGGGAGAGCGTGGCCGCTGCGACGGCGAGGTCGTCTACGACCATGCCGTGCGCAAAGAAGGTCGTTGCGGCCAGGATGACCATGGCCGAGTTGATTGCCCAGCCCACGCCCATCGAAAAGAGCGTGTCGAAGAGCTCGTAGCGCAGACGCTCTTCGATAACCTGCTCGCCTTGGCCTTCGAAGTGCATGGATTGGATGACCTCGGAGTGCAGAAAAAGGTTGTGTGGCATAACGACCGCACCCAGGACACTCACGATAATCGCGGCAGAGCCAGTGGGCATACTGGGCGTGATCCAGCTTGCGGCGGCTTGCGGCCAGTCGACCTTGACTAGTGCAAGCTCGGCCAAAAACGAGAGTCCTACCACGCCTACGAAGGCGATGATCCAGCGTTCGGCTCGCTTGTAGGAGTTCGTCATGAGCATCGCCATCGATACTGCCGCCACGATGACGCAGCCCGCACGCACGGGCAGCCCAAAGAGCATTTGAAGGGCAATCGCGCCGCCCAGGACTTCGGCCATGGCGGTGGCGATGGTCGCGAGATAGGCGCTGCCGAGCACCGCGCGTCCCACGATGCGGGGGAGAAAGCGGGTCGTGGCCTCGGCAAGGCAGGCGCCCGTGGCGATGCCCAAGTGCGCCGCGTTGTGCTGCAGCACGATGAGCATAATCGTGGACAGCGTGACGATCCACAGCAGCGCGTAGCCAAACTGCGAGCCCGCGGCCATATTGGAGGCCCAGTTGCCCGGGTCGATAAAGCCGACGGTCACGAGCAGCCCTGGGCCGATATGCCGCGCAATGTCTAGGCCTCCGTGACCACCGGTGCGTCGGGAGCCAAAGTGCTGTTTGAGATGGTTGAGCATGGTGCGCTCCTGCGTATGGGCGGCGTGACGTCGCATCTGGGTCGTGCGGCGCCACGCGTCGGATTTGGGTTGGGGCTACTTGTGCGCTTTGCCCTGATTGGCCACGGCGTCGATCTTGGCGGCGATGGTCGCCGGGTCGCCGATGTAGCGCTTGTCGAGGACGTTGAAATCGGTGTCGAAGGTGTAGACGAGCGGCACGCCGGTGGGGATGTTGACCTTGAGGATCTCCTCGGGCGTGAGGTGCTCGAGCTTCATGACGAGTGAGCGCAGGGAGTTGCCGTGTGCGGCGATGAGTACGCGCTTGCCGGCGAGCATCTGGGGGCGAATCTCGTCTTCGAAATAAGGCCAGGCGCGGGCGATCGTGTCCTTGAGGCACTCGGTATAGGGCAGCTGATCGGGCGCGACATCACGGTATTGCTCCTGGGTGTGGGGATCGCGCGCGTCGTCCGGCTCGAGTGCCGGCGGGCAGACATCGAAGGAGCGGCGCCAGATGAGCACCTGCTCGTCGCCGTGCTCCGCTGCGGCATCGGCCTTGTTGAGACCCTGCAACGCTCCGTAGTGGCGCTCGTTGAGCTTCCAGGATTTGATGACGGGCAACCACTCGCGATCCATTTGGCCGAGCACGATGTCGAGGGTGTGAATTGCGCGCTTGAGACGCGAGGTGTAGCAGACGCCGAAGTCGAAGCCCGCTTCTTTGAGGGCTCGACCGCCTGCTGCGGCTTCTTCGCGGCCCGTGTCGGTGAGCTCAACATCGGTCCAGCCGGTGAACAGGTTGAGCTTGTTCCACTCGGACTCTCCGTGACGGATAAGGACGAGTTGCATCGTCTGCTGGTCTGCTTGGTGCGCCATAGGGGCCTCCTTGATCTGGCACGGTGTGCGTGTCGTTTGCTTGACGTCGCAAAGGATACCCGTTTTAAGCTTAAAAGTTAACCAAGACTAACAAAATTGTTGTATTTGAATGGGATGGTGAAAGGGGGCTGCCGAAATGTCTCGATCTGTAACAACGAGGGATGGAAATTGGGCCTAGGTGTTACAGATCGAGACAGGAAGAAATGGTCCTATGGAATGTCTCGATCTGTAACAGTTTGCCGCCAAAACCGGCCCTTTGTGTTACAGATCGAGACATTCGGAACTGTCTCTCGAAAACATCTCAATCTGTAACAGTTAGTCGTCGTAATTGGGCCTTCGTGTTACAGATTGAGATGTTTGAAGTGGTGAGCTAACAGGCCGAACTTGGGGCCTATGTTGTCGCCCTTGAGGTCGGCGGTGTCCACTCGTAGGGCGTGCGTTACGCGATTGTTTCGAAACGGGTGGGAAACACAACGGGTCGGCGATGCTCCTAGTATGCCTATTCAACTGACTGTCTAAATATCTAGGGGAGGATCGCGATGCAGGCAGATTCCGCTCAGCAGCAGGGCCTTTATCGCCCCGAATTCGACCACGATGCATGTGGCATCGGCGCGCTTGCCGATATCAACGGTGAGCGCCATCACCAGATTCTGGACGACGCGCTGTCCATTCTGGTCAACTTGGAGCACCGCGGCGGTACGGGACTCGAGAAGAACACCGGCGACGGCGCCGGCATCCTGTTCCAGGTTCCGCATCACTTTTTCCGTAAAGAGGCTCAAAAGTGCGGTCAGATTCTGCCGGCAGAGGGCGACTATGGCGTGGCCATGCTGTTCTTCCCGCAGGACGACAAGGGCGTAGAGGATGCCCGCCGCGTGTTTGAGGAGGGCTGTGCCGAGGCCGGCGTGCCGCTGCTCTTTTGGCGCGAGGTGCCCGTCGACCCGCACGACCTGGGCGAGACGGCCCGCGCCTGCATGCCCACTATCCTGCAGGCCTTCCTGGGCCGTCCGGACGACACGCCCGCCGGCGATGCCTTTGAGCGTCGTCTGTACGTGTGCCGCCGCACCATCGAAAAGAAGGCCGATGCCGAGTTTGCCCTGCGAGACAAGATCTTCTACGTGTGCTCCATGAGCTCGCGCACCATCGTGTACAAGGGCATGCTGGTCGCCACGCAGATGCGCCGCTTCTTCATCGACCTCAACGACGCCGCCGTCAAAACGGCCGTGGCGCTCGTCCACTCGCGCTACTCCACCAACACCACGCCCAGCTGGGAGCGTGCGCACCCCAACCGCTTTATCATCCATAACGGCGAGATCAACACCCTCAAGGGCAACGTCAACTGGATTCGCGCCCGCGAACCCAACCTGTACAGCCCCGTGCTGCAGCACGATCTTGAGCGCGTGATGCCCATCATCAACCGCGAGGGTTCCGACTCCGCGATTCTGGACAACGTGCTCGAATTCTTGGTCATGAACGGTCGCCCGCTCACGCGTGCCGCGTCCATGTTGCTGCCCGAGCCGTGGGACCACAACGATAGCCTGAGTGAGGAGCGCCGCGCCTACGACGCTTACCAGTCCATGCTCATGGAGCCCTGGGACGGCCCGGCGGCCATCGCCTTTACCGACGGTCGCACGCTGGGCGCCGCCCTCGACCGCAACGGCTTGCGCCCCGCCCGCTACTACGTGACGCGCGATGGCCGCTTTATGCTGGCAAGCGAGGTGGGCACCATCGAGGTGAGCCCCGAGAACATCCTGACGAGCGGCTGCCTGGGACCGGGCCAGATGCTCGAGGTCGATTTTGCCCGCGGCCGCGTGATCTACAACGACGAGCTGCGCGCCCGCTATGCCAAGGAGAAGCCCTACCGCGACTGGATTGCCGAGGAGACACTGACCGTCGACGCGCTCGATGAGCCCGCCGCGCCCGCGCCCGCCGAGGATGCCGAGGTGCCCGCCGCCGTGCGCATGGCCAAGCTCGGCTATCACTGGGATGATGTTGACGAGGTCGTGCGCCCCATGGCCCAGCAGGGCAAGGCCCCGCTCGCCTCGATGGGTATCGATGCGCCGTTGGCCTGCCTGTCCAAGAAGACGCGTTCGTTCTTTGACTACTTCTATCAGCTGTTCGCTCAGGTCACGAATCCTCCGATCGATGCCCTGCGCGAGCACATGGTGACTTCGACCACGCTCTACCTGGGCAACCACGGCAACCTGCTCGAGGATTCCCGCACGGCCTGTCAGCTGGTGCGCTTGGAGCGCCCATTGCTCAACGAGGAAGAGTTCGAGCATATCTGTGCCATCGACCGTGTTGGCTTTAAGACCCGTCGTTTCCGTGCCGTCTACCGCCGCGATGCCGGCGAGGGCGCGCTGCAGGCTGCGCTCAAACAGCTTGCCGAGGACGTTGAGGCTGCGGTCCGCGACGGCGTGAACATTGTGGTGTTGAGCGATCGTGCCGCTGCGGGCGAGGTGCCCGTGCCGTCGCTGCTCGCCGTGGGCTGCGTGCACAACCACCTGATCCGCGCCGGCGTTCGTACTTTTGCCGACATCGTGGTGGAGTGCGGTGACGCCGTGTCCCCGCACGACTTTGCGGCACTGGTGGGCTACTCCGCGAGCGGCATCTATCCGTACAACGCACATGCGTGCATCCGCGATCTGGCGGCACGCGGCGACCTGGACGTGACGGCCGAGCAGGGCATCGCCAACTACAACAAGGCTGCGACCGCCGGCATCGTCTCCATCATGTCCAAGATGGGCATCTCCACGGTGCAGAGCTACCATTCGGCGCAGATCTTCGAAGCCGTGGGCTTTACGCCGGAGTTCGTCAACGCGTACTTTGCCGGCACGGTGAGCCGTGTGGGCGGTATGGGTGTCGAGGACGTTGAACGCGAGCAAAACGAGCGCTACGACGCCGCGCTCGCTATCCTTAAGAGCCCGGCTCCCGATCAGCTGCCCACGCTGGGCCTGACCAAGTGGCGCCCGCTCGGCGGCGAGGAACACCTCATCGACCCCCAGACCGTCTACCTGCTGCAGACCGCCTGCCGTGAGGACAGCTACGACACCTTTAAGGAGTACAGCGCCCGCCTGCACCGCACCGGCCGTACCGTGCGTCTGCGCGACTTGCTCGACTTTGATGCCAGCGGCCGCACGCCGGTTTCGCTCGACGAGGTCGAGTCCGCGCTCAACATCGTCCGCCGCTTTAACACCGGCGCCATGTCGTACGGCTCCATCAGCAAGGAAGCACACGAGTGCATGGCCATCGCCATGAACCGCCTGCACGGCCGTTCCAACTCGGGCGAGGGCGGTGAGGATCCGCGTCGCGAGACCCCGCTGGCTAACGGTGACTCCAAGAACTCCGCGATCAAGCAGGTGGCAAGTGCGCGCTTTGGCGTGACGAGCCGCTACCTGTGCAGCGCCTTCGAGATTCAGATCAAGATGGCCCAGGGCGCCAAGCCCGGCGAGGGTGGCCACCTGCCCGGCAAGAAGGTCTACCCCTGGATTGCCGAGGTCCGTCAGTCCACGCCCGGCATCGGCCTGATCTCGCCTCCGCCGCATCACGACATCTACTCCATTGAGGACCTGGCCGAGCTGATCTTCGACCTTAAGAACGCCAACCCCGGTGCGCGCGTGTCGGTCAAGCTGGTCAGCGAGGCTGGTGTCGGCACCATCGCCACTGGTGTTGCCAAGGGTGCTGCCGACAAGATTTTGATCAGCGGCCACAATGGCGGCTCGGGTGCCGCTGCGCGCGATTCGATCTGGCACGCCGGTCTGCCGCTGGAGCTTGGCCTTGCCGAGGCTCAGCAGACGCTGCTGCAAAACGGCCTGCGCTCGCGCGTGGTGCTCGAGGCCGACGGCAAGCTCATGGACGGCACCGATGTTGCTGTCGCCTGCCTGTTGGGCGCCGAGGAGTTTGGCTTTGCGACCATGCCGCTCATCTCGATGGGCTGCCTCATGCAGCGCGACTGCCAGCAGGATACCTGCCCCGCCGGCATCGCTACGCAAAACTGCCGCCTGCGTCGCGGCTTCCGCGGCAAGCCAGAGCACGTCGAGCACTTTATGCTCTTTGTTGCCGAGCAACTGCGCGAGGTCATGGCGAGCCTGGGCTTCCGCACCGTCGACGAGATGGTCGGCCATCCCGAGTGCTTGCGCCAGATCGAGGTCCCGGGGAACCGCAAGGCTAACCTGCTGGATCTGTCGCCCGTGCTGGCGAGCGCGACCTGTGAGTTTGGTGCCCATATTCCGGGTGCCGACGGTCGTCACTTCCTGCCGCAGATGGCTGCCGACAGCGAGCTCGACAAGACGCTCGACTCCACGTTGTTTGTGCCCTATACGGCCGATGCCCGTGCGCACCTGCGTCCGATACGCTTCCGCGCCGATATCGCCAACGTCAACCGCTGCGTCGGCACCATCTTGGGCAACGCGGTGACCAAGGCGCATCCCGAGGGCCTGCCCGCCGGCTCCATTACCATCGATTGCGATGGTTCAGCCGGTCAGAGTTTTGGCGCGTTCCTGCCGCGCGGCATTACGCTCAACGTGTGCGGCGACGCCAACGACTACTTTGGCAAGGGCCTTTCGGGCGGCGAGGTGTCGGTGCGCCCCAATCCGCATGCGACCTACAAGTTCGACGAGAACATCATCGTGGGCAACGTTGCGTTCTTTGGCGCCACGAGCGGCCGTGGCTTCATCAACGGCCTGGCCGGCCAGCGCTTTGGCGTACGCAACTCCGGTGCCACCGTGGTGGTCGAGGGTTGCGGCAACCACGGTTGCGAGTACATGACGGGTGGCCTGGCGCTCATCCTGGGCGAGGTCGGGCAGAACTTCGCTGCCGGCATGACGGGTGGCGTGGCTTATGTTTTTGACCAGTACGGCACGCTCGATGCCCGCGTGAACCACGAGAGCGTTGAGCTCAAGGCCCCGACTGCCGGCGAGCTGGCGCAGATTCGCGAGCTCATCCAGGAGCACGTGGACGCGACGCAGAGCCCGCGCGGCATCAAGCTGCTCTACAGCTTTGAGACGATGAGCAAGCACTTTGTGAAGGTCATTCCGACCGAGTACGAGCGTGTGCTGGCGATTGTCGCTGCGAGCGAGGCTGCCGGTAAGACGCATGCGCAGGCAGAGGAGCTGGCGTTTGACATTGTGACCGGTCGCGCGAGCGCCGCGGATGTCGCTCGCTTCGATATTGCGGGCGGTGCTGCGGGTGCTGCGTCCGTGGCTGCCAGCCCTGTTGCTTCGACCAAGAAGGAGGCGTAAGTGCCATGGATAAGCCCGGTGCTTTTCTTGATATCGATCGCGTGACCCACGAGCTGCGTCCCGTGGAGGAGCGCAGTCATGATTTTGATCCCCTGTATGTGGAGCTCGATGACGACGCACGTCGCGCCCAGGCGAGCCGCTGCATGATGTGCGGCGTGGCGTTTTGCCAGATGGGCGCGAGCTTTGGCAAGGCACGTCCGAGCGGCTGCCCGCTGCACAACTTGATTCCCGAGTGGAACGAGCTGGTGTACCGCGGCCGCTGGGTTGAGGCTGCCGAGCGCCTGTCGCTCACCTCGCCCATGCCTGAGTTCACGAGCCGCGTGTGCCCGGCACTGTGCGAGGCCGCGTGCAACCTGGGCTCGGTCGACGGCCAACCCACGACGATTCACGATAACGAGCGTGCGATCAGCGACCATGAGTGGGCCAACGGCGGCCCACGTCGCTTTGAGCCGGCAGGGGAGGACGCGCCCTCGGTCGCCGTGGTTGGTTCCGGCCCGGCTGGCCTGGTGGCAGCATGGGAGCTTGCACGTCGCGGTGCCCGCGTGACGGTGTTTGAGCGCGACGACCGCCCCGGCGGCCTACTCATGTACGGCATTCCCAACATGAAGCTCGAGAAGTCTGTGGTTGAGCGTCGTGTGGCGCTCATGCGCGAGCTGGGTATTGTGTTCGAGCTGGGCGCCGACGTGAGCGATCCCAAGGTTACCGCCAGGCTCGACGACTTTGACGCCGCCGTGGTGGCTGCCGGCGCCCGTGCTCCGCGTGGACTTTCGGCTGCGAACATTGATGCCCCGGGCGTGGTGTATGCCGTGGACTACCTGACGGCTTCGACCGTCTCGGTGCTCGATGGCGGCAAGCCCGCGGTGAACGCACGCGGCCTGGACGTCGTGGTCATTGGCGGTGGCGATACCGGCAACGACTGCGTGGGTACCGCGGTGCGTCAGGGCGCGCGCAGCGTGCGCCAGTTTGAGTTCTTGCCGGCTGCGCCCGATAAGCGCGCGGCGAGCAACCCCTGGCCGCAGTGGCCCAACGTTAAGAAGACCGACTACGGCCAGCAGGAGGCTATCGCTGCGATGGGTGGTGAGATGCGTGCCTGGGGCGTGGATACGCTCGAGGTGCTGTTGGACAAGAAGGGTGCGGCTGCGGGTCTGCGCGTGGTCGATCTGGACTGGTCGGCGGGAAAGCCCGAGCGCATCGCGGGCTCCGAGCACGAGGTGCCGGCGCAGCTGGTGCTCATTGCCTGCGGCTTTACGGGTCCGGAGCACGGCGTGTTCGATGCGGTGAGCGTGCCTGTTGCCATCGCTGGTCGTCCGCTGCCGGTGATGGCTGCCGAGGGCTCGCATCTCGCGGCTCGCACGGAGGGCGTCGCCGCGGATGCCGCGCCGGTGTATGTTGCCGGTGACGCTCGCAACGGCAGCTCGCTCGTGGTGAACGCTATGGCCGACGCCTTGGCCTGCGCTGCCGAAGTCGCCGACGCGCTGGCGCTGTAAGGCTGCTGCCCACAGCTGAATCGTCAAGGGCTGTCCCCAACGGCCGGCACAAAAGGAACGTCCCTAAGTGCCGCCTAAGTGCCGGCAGTTAGGGACGTTCCTTTTCTGTCGGCACTCGGGGACACTCCTTGCGGATTTGCGAGCAGTTTGCTCGTTTGTCGACGTACGGATGTTCATTTGTCGACTTCTCGGGCTGTGGTCACCTGTTGTTTCTGTGGTGGCTGCGGGCATCTGGCTCAAAAGGGCGGGTTGGCCGTCTATGTCTACCTGCGGTTTTGTTGCGGTGCGCATTTTCGATCAAGCTTTTCGTCAAGTGTTTGGTCAGTATCTGGTTTGCAGTCGGAGGCCTATTTTGCCCGCGCTGGTCGTGGCTGCCCACCTTCCTCGTAAGCTCAAATTGAGGTCCATCAGTTTGAGGAGGATGCCATGACTGACCACGCTTTTGACAGAGCAGAGCTAGCCGAAGCCGTCGGCAACGATATTGCCGACATGGCCCATTTTTGGATGCTGCGGAAGTTCCAGTTTTTGGAGCCGGCGCGCGAACAGTTCGAGATCATTGTCGACCCGTGGCTCAGCTATTGCACCGAGCCTTCGCAAAACGAAATCATGGCCTACAACATGGCATTTACCGATTGGCTGCTCTTCGAGCGCCCCTATCGCCATGGCAAGACGCTGCTCGAGCTGTATGTTGACGAGCCGCCGGCATCGCTTTCGCCTGCCTCGCTCAAGCGGCTCGAGCAGGTACGCGACACGCAGTATTTCTCGCGCTTTGGCATTTTGGACAAGGATCCTGCGAACGGCATGGTTGCGCTGAAGGACACACGCACCGATCATCGCTTTGATGTCTACGATCCGCATATCGTGCAGAAGGAGCACTGGAGTGACGGCGCGATTGCGGTGCGCCTCGCCTGCGTCGACGATGTCTGGCTTACGGCGGGACAGCTCTACCTGTATGACATCGCGCGGCTGAGCGATACGGCGGTCGATGGGCCGGGTGCGGTGCATCCGGAGGACCTGCAGGACGGCTTTGACACCTCGTGCATCAGCTTCTTCTTGCGTCTGGTCCGCGACATCATGGGCGCCCAGGGGCGGTACGTAAAGTCGCTCAACATCTACGAACAGGAATGGGAGTAGGGGATGGACGGTTGTCGCCTGCCTTGCCTTCTGCCTTTATGTCTCGATCTGTAACGTTTAGGGACAAAAAACCGGTCTACCTGTTACAGATCGAGACGAATACCTGGGCGCCGCTGGTTTGTCTAAATCTGTAACGTTTAGGGGCCTGGAGAACGTCTAACTGTTACAGATCAAGACGTTTATCAGCGGAGGCAACGGTGACAATGGTCCATTTGTCCGATGTGGTGGTGATGGAAGTGTCTAATACCGTTCTCAAACACAAGCATACGGCTCGCAACACGTTGGCGCGGAATAGGATGCTTGCCAGGCTCACGGAGGCGGCTGAACTAGGCGTGCTGCTTGTGACGCACGACAATGCCGAGCTCATGTGGCTGCGGCGCCATGTGGGAACCGACGATATCGCGGAGCCTGAGTCGCACCTGTTCTGTTTTCAGCATGATTGGGATGCGTTGACGCCGACGGAGCGAGCGCTGCGGACCATCAAAGGGCTTGCGGAGTTTCATCCCGATTGGGCGTTTTGGGGTTACGACGCGGCACTTTTGTGGGGTCTGGAGGTGCCAAATGATCTGCTTGGGCCGCGATTTCTTGTTAAGACAGGTTGCTCGGTGCCGCTGAGTGCAGGATGCCGGCTGTTGCGTCCGCAGGCGGCGGGTGCGCTTGAGCGCGTCGACGGCGTGCGAGTGACGCCGTTTTGGCGCACGGTGAAGGACTGTCTGCTGCGTGCGCCGTTTTCGTATGGTCTGGCGATCGCCGATTCTGCGCTGCGGGCGAAGGGCATATCGCGCGACGACCTCTGCGAACGGCTCCAGGCCGATTGCGAGGGCAGACGCGGATATCGCAGAGCTCAGGTGATTGCGTCGCATGCGGACGGGCTGTCCGAAAACGGTGGCGAGTCTCGGTTCCGGGCATTCTTTATTGCATACGGTTTTCCGGTGCCAGAGTTGCAGGTGGAGTTTCGTGACCCGCTTGATTCGAGCCAAGTGTTTCGCGTTGATTATTTCTGGAGGCTCGAGGACGGGACGTGCGTGATTGGCGAGCTCGATGGAAAGGGAAAGTATGCCTTACAGAACGACGAGGGTCGGGAGTCGGTCGACCCGTTCGTGGCAGAACGTCAGCGAGAGTCTCATCTGACGATGCTCGGACATAAGGTGCTGAGTTTTACGTTTGATGAGCTCAAGAATCCGGGGAAGCTGGCTGAAAAGATGAGACTGGCGGGCATTCCGCAGTGGGCCGATTTGGCTGAGCAGTGGAGGCGGCAGTGGTATGGGCGCTGAGGGGTGTAACTGACGCGGATGTGGTTGTTCCTGCCGAGTTTGTCTCGATCTGTAACAACAAGGGGCCGTTTGGCCTCGCAACTGTTACAGATCGAGACAGAAGGTTGGCTGCCGCTAAAATATCTCGATCTGTAACATCTAGAGGCCGAAAACCTGTCTACTTGTTACAGATTGAGACAAAGGTTGGACGCGGTGCCGAAAGATCTCGATCTGTAACATCTGGCTGCTAAAACCCGGTCTACCTGTTACAGATCTAGACATTTCCCGGATGTCGCTGGGATGGGACTGCAATGCATTCCGTTCTCCGTGTCTCATCCTTTCTCCGTTAACCGATATGTCCGCAGCAACCCTGCCGCACTGGGTGATAATGGACAAATGTTCAAGTTGCTCGTGAGGGAGGAGCTCGATATGGCATCTGCCGATCGTCCCACATTGTTTATCAATGCGACCGTTCTGGATGGTTCGGAGCATATGGAGCCGCAGCCCGATATGGCCGTGGTCGTCGAGCGTGGCATCATCACCTGGATGGGACCGAGCGCTGTGGCCCAAGCTCCAGCGGGGGCCGAGGTCATCGACCTGGCAGGGGCGTATCTCATGCCGGGCCTCATCAATATGCACGTGCATCTGTGCGGTTCGGGCAAGCCGGTCTCGGCGGGTGATGCGGGCGCGCTGATGAAGAAGCTCGACAATCCCGTGGGCCGCGCCATCGTTCGCCACATCCTCAAAGGCAGCGCCCAACAGCAGCTGGCAAGCGGCGTGACTACGGTGCGCGGTGCGGGTGACCCGCTGTTTGCCGACATCGCCGTGCGCGATGCTATCGATGCCGGCAAGTATCAGGGTCCGCGTCTGGTAGCGCCGGGAACGGGCGTTACAGTGCCGGGTGGCCACGGCGCGGGGCTGTTCGCGCAGGTCGCCAATACGCCCGACGAGGCGGCCGAACAGGTGCGCGACTTGTACGCTCGTGGTGCCGACGTCATCAAGTTGTTCGTGACGGGTGGCGTGTTCGACGCGACCGAAGTTGGCGAGCCGGGCGTGCTGCGCATGCCGATCGATGTTGCCGCGGCGGCGTGCAAGGCGGCGCACGAGGTGGGCCTGCCGGTTATGGCTCATGTCGAGAGCACCGAGGGCGTGAAGGCCGCGCTTGAGGCCGGGGTCGACACGATCGAGCACGGTGCCCCGATGACGCCCGAGATCCTGGAGCTGTATCGCGGCGCCGCGGGCACACAGCTCGAGGGACGCGCGCCGAGCGTGACCTGCACGATCAGCCCGGCGCTGCCGTTTGTATTGCTCGACCCGGAAAAGACCCATTCGACCGATACACAAAAGAAGAACGGCGACATCGTGTGCTCGGGCATCATCGAGAGCGCCCGTGCCGCGCTGGAAGCTGGCATTAAGGTGGGCCTGGGCACGGACTCAAGCTGCCCGTTCGTGACGCAGTACGACATGTGGCGTGAGGTGGCCTATTTTGCCAAGTATGTCGGTGTGAGCAACGCCTTCGCGCTGCATACGGCTACGCAAGTCAACGCCGAGCTGCTGGGGCTGGGCGGCGAGACCGGTACGATCGAGTGCGGCAAGGCCGCCGATATCCTGGTGACGCGCAAGAATCCGCTCGATGACCTGTGCACTCTGCGTGAGCCGACGCATGTGATGTGTCGCGGTGATTTGGTACGCAAGCTCAAGGTGAAGCGTATTCCCGAGGTGGACGCCGAGCTCGACGCGATTATGGCCATGCCTGCCGAGGCGTTGGCCGAGGAGCTTGCCCGCGACGGTGTGGCGTAGATGTGACAAAGGGGCAGCTCCGTTGCCGCATGCAAAAAGCTGAGGTCTCAACACGAGGCCTCGGCTTTTTTATCGAACAAATACTTAAGATTTGGGACAAACAAACCTGATTAATTTGTCCCGCGTGCGGGCGTTAGGAGCGGGTTTCCATCTTGGCGTGGCACTTGGGGCAGGTGACGCGGATCTTGCCTTTGCCCTTGGGGACGGAGAGCATCTGGCCGCAGTTGGGGCACTTGAGGTATGCTGTGGTCTTGCGACCCTTCCACATCTTCTTGGCCGTGCGCTTGGCACGCTCAAAGTCTTCCTTGCTGGTACCGGCCGTGCGCGAGGCGTTGGCAGCCGCGGCGCCGCTACCCAAGCTCGCTACGAACTTGCCCAGGCCGGGGACGTTAGCGGTCGCGGCGACAAAGGCCGCGTTTTCCTTGCGACGTGCGTCGATGTTTTTGGACAGGCCGCGCAGCACGCCAATCACGATTACGGCGATGGCAATCCAGCTGAGCCACTGGATATGGGCTATCGATCCGATCATCGCGATGACGATGCCGACAAAGCCCATAACGATGGTGAGCTCATCGGCGCCATTGCGGCCCTTCATAAAGTCATTCATGCAAATTGCCTTTCGTTCGATATGCTGCACGCCTTTATACCCGATTTAGAGCAAGGGGGACAGGTCAATCTGTACCAAGGTGGTGCAAACATACCTGTCCCCGATGCACCAAGAAGGTGCAAAGCAGTCCGTCCCCAATGCCCCAATTACTTGGAGAGCTTGTCGACGACGCGTTCGATCTCGGCGAGCTTGGCGGCCTTGAGGTCTTCGTCGCCCGATTCGATTGCCGAAGTCACGCAGCCCTCGATATGCGCCTTGAGCACGTCGGCGTTGATGCGCGCAATGAGCGCCTGCGTTGCCATGAGCTGCGTGGAAATATCGACGCAGTAACGGTCCTCATCGACCATCCGCAAGATGCCGTCGATCTGGCCGCGTGCCGTCTTGAGCATGCGGGTTACCGATTTGTGGTCTGCCATCATGGCGGGTCCTCGTTTCTGGTCGGGGGGGGTACCTGCGGGTCGTTACGCGGCGGTCACCGAAAGGGCGTGGAACTTCTCACCCGCGGCCTCGACAGCGGCGGCGAGCTGCTCGGCGGTCACGGTGTCGGCGCACTCCACCTGGACGGTCTGAGTCTCGTGATCGGCATCGGCGTCGGTCACGCCGGCAACGTTGAGCAACGCCGTCTCGACGGTGGCGTCGCAGTGGCCGCACATGAGGCCGGAAGTCTTGATTGTGTATCGCATCGGTATTCCTCTCTGTTGTGTCGGCTTTCCCAGACACCCGACCTTGACCTTCAAGCCGTCGCTCGCGTACCAAAGTACGCGTCGCTCCTCTTTCAGGTCAATCTCTGGCACCTGGAAAACCCGTTCTAAATGGACGTAATAGTGAGCCTATTTTGCCACTTTAGGCTTAAAGGTTCGCAGGCGCAGAGCATTGCTTACGACGCACACGCTCGACAGGCTCATGGCCGCGGCGCCAAACATCGGCGAGAGCTGCCATCCGGTGAGCGGGAAGAACACGCCCGCCGCCAGCGGAATGCCGATGCCGTTGTAGAACAGTGCCCAGAACAGGTCCTGCTTGATGTTGCGGATCGTGGCGCGTGAAAGCTCGATGACTCGGGCGACGTCCATGAGGTCGCTGCGCATGAGTACCACGTCGGCGCCCTCCTTGGCGATGTCGGCGCCGGTGCCGATAGCAAGGCCCACGTCGGCGCGCGCCAGGGCGGGGGAGTCGTTGATGCCGTCGCCCACCATGGCGACCTTGCCGCCCGCATCCTGCAGTTCGCGCACGTGGCGTTCCTTGTCGGCGGGGAGGACGTCGGCGATGACCTGCTCGCTGCTCAGTCCCACGCGGCGGGCGATGGCCTCGGCCGTCACGCGGTTGTCGCCAGTGAGCATGCGCACATCGACGCCGAGCTTGCGGAGCGCGGCGATGGCCTCGGCGCTCGTCTCCTTGACCTCATCAGCCACGGCGATGGTGCCGACAAGCTCGCCGTTCTTGGCAAAGAACAGCGGCGTCTTGCCCTCGGCGGCAAATTGTTCGGCAAGGCCGGCGGGCACCTTCGCGCCCAGCTCGACCATCAGGCGCACGTTGCCGGCAGCGATGACGTTTTGTCCCTCGCGCGCCGTAACGCCTCGTCCAGGCACGGCGGCAAAGTCCTCGACCGTGCGCGCCACGATTCCGCGCGACTCGCACTCGGCCATGATCGCCTCGGCCAGCGGGTGCTCGCTCGAGCGCTCCAGCGCGGCAGCGAGCTTCAGTAACGCCTTTTCACTCATAGCGGGCGAGCCGTCGGCGCGCGCGACAACCACAATGTCGGTCACGGCCGGCTTGCCGCGGGTGACCGTGCCCGTCTTATCGAGCACCACGGTGCCCACGCTGCGCAGGTTCTCCAGCGCCTCAGCGCTCTTAAACAGAATGCCCATCTCGGCGCCCTTGCCGGTGCCCACCATAATGGCGACGGGCGTGGCCAGGCCGAGCGCGCACGGACAACTGATCACCAGCACGGCGACAGCGGAAGTGAGCGCCTCGTTGATGCTTCCGGTCAGCACCATCCACGCCACAAAAGTTACGGCAGAGATTACAAACACCACGGGCACGAACACGCCGGCGACTTTGTCGGCCATGCGGGCGATGGGCGCCTTGGTGGTGTTGGCGTCCTCGACGAGCTGGATAATCTTGGCGAGCGACGTGTCGGCGCCCACACGCGTGGCGCGGAATGTAAACGAGCCCGTGCGGTTGACCGTGGCCGCGTTGACGGTGGCACCGGCGGTCTTTTCCACGGGGATGGACTCGCCGGTGAGCGCACTCTCGTCCACGGCCGAGCTGCCCTCGAGCACCACGCCATCGACGGGGATGGACTCTCCGGGGCGTACGCGCAGGACCTGGCCGGGAAGGATGCTGTCGACGTCGACGGTGGTCTCGGTGCCGTCCTCTGCCACGACGGTCGCGCTCTTGGGCGCCAGGTCGATGAGCGCCTCGATGGCGCCGCCGGTCTTGGATTTGCTGCGTGTCTCGAGGTATTTGCCCACGGTGACGAGCGACAGGATCGTGCCCGCACTCTCAAAATACAGGTTGCCCATGCTCGTCATCATGGCCTCGTGGATTTGCCCGGCGGCCAGCTGGTCGGCCATGATAAACATGGCATAGAACGACCAGGCGACGGAAGCGGTGGCGCCCACGGCAATAAGGGCGTCCATGGTGGGCGCGCCGTGCGCGAGCGATTTAAACCCGTTGATAAAGTACGCGTCGTTGACATAGACGATGGGGATAAGCAGGACGAGCTCGGTGAGGGCGAGCGTCATGCTGTGGGTATGGTCGGTGAAAATGCCGGGCAGCGGCCAGCCAAGCATGTGCCCCATGCCTATGTAGAACAGTGGGATGAGGAATACGATCGAGACGATGAGACGAGTGCGCATGGCAGAGGCGGCGGCCTCCAGTTTTTTGGTGGGCGACTCCATATGGGCGGCGCCGGACCTGGCTTGCGTACTGCCGCTTTGGGCGGCGTCGGTGCCCGTGCTGACGGGTGAGGCCGAGTAGCCAGCACGATCGACGGCGGTGCAGATGTCGTCGGGGGTGACCTGCGCGGGGTCATAGTCGACCATCATGGAGCCGGCGAGCAGATTGACCGCGACGCTCTCGACGCCATCGAGCTTGCTCACGGCACGGTCCACGTGCGCCTGGCAGGCGGCGCATGTCATGCCGCCCACGTCGAACTTATCTTGAGCCATGGTTTCTCCTTTCTGTGACGTAGTGTCGGAAATGTTAACCAACCGATACTATACACCCATACCCCCTGGGGGTGTCCAGTAATAGTTGGAATGTATGACTTTTCATTACAGATGAGGGTGGCTGCTCAATCGGTGGCCGTCTCTGCCAAACATCTCAATCTGTAACGTCTGGACCGGTTTTTGAACCATAGCTGTTACAGATTTAGACAAACATTTCAACCGAAAACTAACGTCTCGATCTGTAACAACTAGACCCCGTTTTACCGAGTATTTGTTACAGATCAAGACAAACAGTTGGCAGGAAACTCAATGTCTTAATCTGTAACATCTAGACTGGTTTTTTGGGTTCTAACTGTTACAGATCGAGACAGACTGTCCGCGGTCAACTCAAATGTCTTAATCTGTAACATCTAGAGAGGTTTTTAACCCCTTACTGTTACAGATTGAGATGTTGTCTCGCGGGGTTGAGGTTTGTCTCGTTCTGTAACATCTAGACCTGTATCTGCCGAGCTAGTGTTACAGATTGAGACAATTGCCGGGGAGGGGTCCCGTCACGGCAAGACGCCCGCCGCCTAGATGCAGAATCCGGGAATCACGCAGGTTCGCTTGTTGGGCTTGCTTGCAGGCGTTGCGTACGTAAAGACGTCGCCGTCGCGTCCCACGCGATTCATATAGAGTGTGCCTTCGCTCTCCGATGTGTCGGGGCTCACCGTGCGCTCCCACCAGCAGGTGTCCTTGCCCTTCCACTGGCGGACCATCGTCTCGTTCGTGGAATACGGGCTCACCTTGAGCTCGCGGAAGAGTTGGTACTCCTTGCCCTCGCCGTTATAGATGTCGGCCAGGTAGTGAAAGTCCTCGGTAAATGACTCGGGTGGCTGATTGCCGCACAGCTCGACCATGGCGGGCAGCCAAAGGGTTGCGGGCAACTTGCTCAGACACGATGCACTTCTGGCGGCGCCAATGTTATTCGAGATCTTTTTGACAGATTTGATGAGTGCGCGCAACTCGTTGGGCAGCAGCTTAAGGCCGTCGCCATCGAGCCATTCCCGCAGTTCGCAATCTGCCCAGCCGGCGCTCAACGGTTGGGCCGCGGCGTCGCGCTCGGCAATGCCGGCATCGAACATAAACGTCAGTCCGGCCTTGCCCGTTCCGTCCAAAAGCTCGTCGTGGCGGATGCCCACGAGCTGCGCGCCAACCTGCAGTCCGTTGGTGAGCGTGACGCGCTTGGTACACGGATAGGGGATATGCCCATCGGCATCGAGCAGATGATAGCGCTTGACAATCTCGCGTGCCTCGCTACGGGTCTCGGCGGCCCTAATCTTGAGCGAAATCTCCTGCAGCTGATCCCAGGTGTAGTCGCCAAGTGAACCGCGGATGCCGTCCAGATAGTCGGGGATGCCAAAGCCATGGGTTGCCGCCCCGATAACGCCGAGTCCCGCAACGGCTGCGACAACGCCGCCGATAATAAAGCGGCGGCGGGTCATGGCATCGTGCCGGGCCTGCTCCAGGATCTCTCTCGCGCGCTCGCCGGCGACGTCGACCTTAAGGTGTGTACCGGCGTCGATGTCGATTGCGGCGTCACTGCCCGCGCCCTCACGGCCCTCAGATTCTGCAGCGGGGAGGTATGCCGAGAGCGCCTCGAGCATCTGCTGCTCGGTGGGGCGATCGCCCTGTTCAACCGAGATACCTTTCATGATGATCTGGACGAGTGCCTCGTCGTCATTGCATCGCGGCTCGAGCGGTGCCGGCTTGGTCTTGGTCTTTATGAGGTAGAACGAGCCGGTTGCCGCGGCACCCGTCGACTCCACATCGAACGGTTTGCGACCGCTGTAGAGCTGGTACAGAATGCTCGATAGCGCATAGACATCGATGGCGGGCGAGCGGCGAAGGGCCGCGATGCCTTCGATATCCTGCGTGAGCATCTCGGGCGCGGCGTATGCGGGCGTGGCAAAACGCCAGATGTCGGCGCGCCGGGTGATCGTGTCGTCGCCGAGAGCCATGGTCGCGGAGCCCATGTCGATGAGGCAGGGGTCAAAGGAGCAATCGACGACCTGCTGCTCGAGCGTTCGACTGGTGGTACGGAACATGATATTGGCGGGCGACAGGTCGCGATGGACGACCGGATTTACGAGTCCCTGGGTCATCAGGAGTGCGCGAAGCACGGCGTTTCCAACGGCGGCCACCATCTGGGTGGTTAGCCCGCCCGAGACATCGTGCGGAAGCAAGGGCAGCGCCTGCTTGAGCGAGGTGCCCTCGACCCACTCCATGAGGATGAGCGGGTCGTCCTCGCACGATCCATAGCCATAGACGCGCGGAAATCCGCGCAGGTGCGAGACGGTGCACAGATGACGGTACTCCTCGAACAGCGCGGCGGTGTTGGCCAGGTGCGCAGCCGCTTGCTCGGTGGAGCGATCGGGGGCTTGGCCGGAAAGGATGGTGTTGTCCTTGAGCAGCTTGACGGCAAAGACCTCACCGCTCGTGTTGGTCGCGCGCAGCACGTGCCCGATATTGCCGTCGTCGCGGTATGCAGTCTGAAGAATAAGCGTCATAAACCGTCGCTTGGCGTCGTCCTCGGCGCTGGGGTCGACCGCCACGGCGGTATCGAACGTGTCGAGACGGATGAGTTTGTCGCCAGAGGCGGTGTTGGTGGTATCCAAGGCGTTCCTTCGTTTGGTGGGGCCGCGTGCTCACATCGAGAACGCGATTATCGATTAAAGCCCATGATAGACGTGTTTGCCGATAAGCTGACTCGTATTGCTATTTATAGTGCAGCGTGCAACGTAAATGATATAAGACGAGTGACATCTGTTTCCCACGTCTCTACGCGCTAGTCCACAATAACGAGAAACGTTGTATAGAGACCCAAATGAAGTCTGTCGCTGTTGGCGATTTCCACGGGGGGATAGATCTTGCCGGACTCGCGTTGGTCGCGCGGCGGCTCAATCACAATATCGCCGTCGCCCGCGCCCGATTCGAGCACTGTGCCGTTGGTCGATCCAAGGCCCTGGGCGTACCAGTGCTCACCCTCAAGCCAAATGCGAAGATGCTCGCGCGATGCGTCGGCGCCCACATCGGTGATGCTGGGCGAGGTTTTGGGCAAGGAGCCAATTACCGTGCCGCGCGGGTCACGCGTAAGGGGGTGGACCTGCATGTCAACGCTGTTTCCGGCGTGCATCCTAAGCAAACCGAGGTTGGGAGCGACGGCACGCGGTTGATCCAAGCTGCTCAAAAAACCACGGCCGACGGTGGTCTCGGTGGTGCCAAAGTGCCCACCCGTCTTGCTGTCACAAAAGCGCTCGACGGTAGCCATGCCCTGAACGGGATCGGCGAGCGCTCCCGTTGCCACAAAGAGCATAAGGTAAAGCGTACTCTTCTCGCGCACGGCATTGCCGTCAAAGTTGTCGATGTGATTGAGGGCATTTGCATATAGGCGGCTGTCCAGCTTGTAGCTGGCGAGAGCCGACATCATTTCGTTGGCGGCCGGGCCGCGATAGTGCTCGGCGATTGCCTGATAGGCGGACTCGCCGCCGCCGAGCTTGCTGCAGATTGCCGCGGAAAGATTGAGCGTGGTGACGGCAAAGTCGCTGTAGATGGCGGGCGCGCACTGGTCAGGCTCGCGATGGACGATGTAACGGGTGAGATACGAGCGGTTGGAAGAGCATTTCTCGAGCAGGGTACTGCCGAGATAAGAGTTTCCATTGATGAGCATTCGGGCGATCTCGAGATGTTTAAGACCGCCGAACGAGCGAATATCGTTATAGAGGACCGAGCAAGGCGTCTCTGCTGCCACGGATACCTCCTTTGATTGCTTCCTAGCCAATAAGGCGATAGGAATTAATGGCCCCCGGTGGGCGACGTATTAAATGGCTGCGCAATATGTAGCGTAACCAAAGCAACATTATAGGCCACATGTTCGAAATTGCAGGAAGACTGAGAGATTTGGTTTGGACCGGACGGAAATCCCCCTCTGTCTTGATCTATAACAATTAGGACCGATTTTACTCGGTAACTGTTACAGATTGAGACGTTTGTGAACCGTGTCGACCGTTTGTCTCGATCTGTAACACGTAGAGGAAGATTTGCCCTGTAGATGTTACAGATTGAGACAATTGGCCCAGACCTGCTCCGTCATCTGTGGTTTACGTGGGGGCATACGGAGTACGGGTATACTAACCCGCGGCGAATCTGCTCCATCGCTTAGAGCTGCTGCGTCTGGACGGCGCGCGATAGGGCTGCCAAAGCGATCGCCAGCGTGCTGAGCAACGTCCTCTCTGTGCGCACCCGTTTTTGTATGTATTAGCGCACTACCAAGCACGCCCGCGCGGCCGCATGCCGTGCCCATTGCGCGTGCAGATAAGGAACAACAACATATGCGTAATTCTGTATCCGACGTCACCGACGCCGAGATCCTGGACGAGACCCGCGAGGCCATGACCCAGGCTGCCTTCGATGCCGCCGATGAGGCCAATGCTGCCCAGGCCGTCGAGTCCGCTACCGAGAGCCTGCCCGCCTTTGACGAGCTGGGCCTTTCTGACGAGATGCTTCGTGCTATCGAGAACCTGGGCTACACGGCGCCGACGCCCGTGCAGGCCGGCTCGATCCCCGTGGTGCTCGAAGGCCGCGACCTGCTTGCCGCCGCTCAGACCGGCACCGGCAAGACGGCCGCCTTTTTGCTGCCGACCATGAACAACCTGGAGCACATCGCTCCGCCCAAGCCTGTGCGCGAGCGTAGCGGCCGCAACCGTCGTCGCGGTGCTAAAAAGCCCGAGGGCAACGGCCGCGGCCCCGTGATGCTCGTCATCACCCCTACGCGCGAGCTTGCCCAGCAGATCGACGAGGTCGCGAGCAAAATCGCCGACGTCACCGGCCATGTTGCCGTGACCGTCGTGGGCGGCGTGAGCTACAAGCCCCAGACCGCTGCCCTCAAGTACGGTTGCGACATCCTGGTCGCAACGCCGGGCCGTCTGGTCGATCTGATCGAGCAGGGTGCCTGCCACCTGGGCGAGGTCAAAGTGCTGGTACTCGACGAGGCCGACCGCATGCTCGACATGGGCTTTTTGCCCGCCGTCCGCCGCATTGTGCGCGAGACGCCGGCCGAGCGCCAGACGCTGCTGTTCTCGGCGACGCTCGACGAGGAGGCCGTGGGCGAGATCACCGACCTGGTGAGCGACCCGGCTCGCGTGGAGATCGCGCCCGCCACGTCGACCGCCGACACCGTCGACCAGTTTGTGTTCCCGGTGTCCATAGAGGCCAAGAACAACCTGCTGCCCGAGTTCCTCAAGAAGGAGGGTCCGGAGCGCACTATCGTCTTTATGCGCACCAAGCACCGCGCCGACAGCTGCTGCCGTCGTCTGGAGCGTAAGGGCATCAAGGCCGCCGCGATTCACGGCAACCGCAGCCAGGCCCAGCGCGAGCGTGCCCTTTCGGCATTCCGCGACGGCACCGTCGACGTGCTGGTGGCAACCGACGTGCTCGCCCGCGGCATCGACATTAGCGACGTGCGCTACGTTGTGAATTTTGACGTGCCGGCCGAGCCGACTGACTATATCCACCGCATTGGCCGTACGGGCCGCGCCGGCGAGCTGGGCTGGGCCATCACGTTTGTGACCGAGCAGGACGTCGATGAGTTCTACGAGATTGAGAAGCTCATGGACAAGACCGCCGACATCTACGAGCCCGACGACCTGCACGTGGGTCCCAATCCGCCTGCGGTTGATCCCGAGCGCGACCCTGCGGCCTTTAAGGTGAAGAAGAAGACCAAGCGCGGCAAGTCCAAGAGCAAGAAGAAGCTTGAGCAGGCACGTCGCGACGGCAAACGCAACGGCGACGATTACGGCGATGTGGCCGGTCGTTCTAACCGCGGCCGAGACGAGCGTCGCGGCGACGGCGAGCGTCCGAGCCGTCCCAAGCGCGGCGGCAAGACCCGCGTGCGCGAGGGTGTTCAGGCTCGCGTGGACGAGGCCGTGGAGAGCGTTGCCCGCGAGGTGGCTGCCGAGGAGCGCGGCGGTGCTGGTGCCGTCGAGCAGGTCCCGCGAGGCAACCGTGCCGAGCGCCGTGCCAAGCAGTTCCAGGGCGAGGCGCACCGCCGTCGTCGTGAGGACGAGGACCGTGGTGGTCGTCGTCGTGTTGAGCGCGAAGACGAGGGCCGTGGTTCGCGCGGCGGCAAGCGCGGCTCGGGCGACCGTCGTCGTTCCGGTCGTGATGACGAGCGCAGTGGCCGAGACGAGCGTCGCGGCGGCGAGGGCGCTCGTGGTAACGGCGGCCGCGGCGGTGCTGGTCGTTCTAACGAGTCGCGCGATCGTCGTGACCCGCGTGCCAGCCGCGATCGTCGCGATGACTGGCGCAACTACGACGATACCCGCGAAGAGCGTCGCGGCGGCTACCGTGGTGGTCGCGGCGGCAACCAGGCCGGTTCCCGTGGCGGTCGTGCCGGCGGTCGCGATAACCGTGGCAGCTATGGCAATAGTCGTGGTGGCAAGCGCGGTAGCAGCTCCCGTCGCCCCGGTGACGGCGGCGGCAAGCGCAAATAACGCACGCATCGCCCGCTAGAGCGAGGTGAACCAAGGGCCCCGAGCAACTACGCTCGGGGCCCTTTTTGTTTGCCGTATCCGATCGCTAGTTCAAATGTGATTTCCTCGGGAATGCATCTAGAGGATGCCGTGGGCCTGTTTCCTACCATGCGGCAATGGGTCCCATGGGGTGCGCCGTGCATTTTTTGGAGTATTCTGCAGTTCGAGTTGTCTGCATATGATTTGACGTCGCCAACGGTGGCCTTCGGATATCCCTAGCGAGCGTTCTGAGTCAGATTTCGTCGTTTTCCGGAGCAGGGGCGCGTCATTCTCGCCATGTCGGGACTTAAAAGGATGCGGCGCCCTACAGTTTTGCCCATCCGCGGCGGTGCTGGCGCGGTCACGTTGCAGAATACTCCGTTTTTTGCACGGGCCAGGATGGGGTACCTCAGGAGAACGCGGCGGTATCCCGTAAATATATACAATCTGTACCGTAATTTATACAAAACGAAGAGGCAGACAGCGTAGGGTGGGTGCATTGGGGTGCCTGGCGCACCGAAACGGGGAGCTCTCCCCATGCGCCGTATACTCTGTCTGAATGTGAAAACGGCTTGACGCGTTGCCAGGCGTAGGGAGAGGGTGCCTCGATGAGCGTATTCGAAATTGTGTTTAGTCCGACGGGTGGAACGCGGAAGGTGTCTGGCCTTGTGGCCGGGGCGCTGGACAATAATACCGTTACCGTCGATCTGACCGATAGCGGGCTAGATCTCAGCGCTGTCTCGATGACTGAGGACGACGTGGCCGTAATCTCTGTGCCGGCGTATGCCGGTAGAATTCCGGCTGTGGTGGCTGACCGGTTGGGCATGGTGCGCGGCAACGGGGCTCGGGCTGTTTTGGTTTGTGTATACGGAAACCGCGCGTTTGAGGACACGCTCGTAGAGCTGGAGGACGTTGCGAAGCATGCGGGATTCCGGGTAATCGCGGCAGTTGCAGCCATTGCAGAACATTCCATTGCGCGACAGTTTGCTGCCGGTCGTCCGGATGTGCAGGATGCGGCGCAGCTCGCAGAGTTTGCGCAGCAAATTCAGCAAAAGCTGTTGGCTGAGGATACATCCGAGCCCTCTATTCCCGGCAATCGTCCTTACAAACAAGCCAGAGGTCACCGCATGGCACCTGAGGCAACAGAGGATTGCGTCTCCTGCGGTGCATGCGCCGCGGCGTGCCCCGTTTGTGCTATCGACAAGGGTGACCCCAAACGAGCAGCTGG
The DNA here is from genome assembly GCF_003438115.1 of Collinsella sp. OM08-14AT. Taxonomy (NCBI): domain Bacteria; kingdom Bacillati; phylum Actinomycetota; class Coriobacteriia; order Coriobacteriales; family Coriobacteriaceae; genus Collinsella; species Collinsella sp. OM08-14AT. The sequence goes on along the minus strand of NZ_QSTE01000016.1, from coordinate 11,749 downwards.
CGAGGCGTGCATCTCCTGCATGCGCTGCATTGCCGTATGCCCGCGAGGCGCTCGTAAGCTTGATCCCAACAAGCTATCCGCTGTTTCCCAGATGCTGAGCAAGGTTTGCGTCGTGCGGAAGGAATGCGAGCTCTTTGTCTAGCGCATACGAAATTGGTGCAATGGGGCCAGGTTAATCTGCACCAACCTGGTGCAAACAAACCTGTCCCCAATGCACCAGAGTGAGGAGTGTCCCCGAGTGCCGGCAGAAAAGGAACGTCCCCAAGTGCTGCCTAAATACCGTTTATCGAAGAAAAAATACCGCTCACCGGTCATAATGACTATTCTGGCTTTGGGCTTGTCTAAAATAACTCCCGTAAAAAGAAATGCGGAAGGTTACCGAGTCCCTCGGACGTGGGCCTAACCAAAGTCTTTGAACGAGTGTGTCTCTATGGATGCATTCGCTTGATTTTGGTTGGGCTATATTTATGAAGGGACATGCCACCATGGGTTTCTTTTCTCGCCTGATGGGCGGTTCGGATGAGCAGAAGACTGCAGCTTCCGAGTTCGAAATCCTCGCTCCCGTTTCCGGCGAGCTTGTTCATCTAGAAAATACCAATGACCCCGCTTTTAGCAGCCGTGCCGTGGGCGATGGCGTTGCCGTGGTTCCCCAAGAGGGAACGGTGTGCGCTCCTGTTTCCGGCACCGTCGCGGCGTTGTTTCCGACTGAGCACGCGCTGGGCATCATGTCCGACGACAGCTCTGCTCAGGTGATGCTGCATATCGGAATCGACACTGTTAAACTTGAGGGCAAGGGCTTCCATGCGCTTGTTGCCCAGGGTGACCATGTCGACGCGGGCCAGCCCCTCGTCGAGGTCGATTTCGACGCGGTCCGCGCCGCCGGCTTCGATCCCACGGTCTTCGTTATCGTGTGCGAGCGTTCGGAGAACTCGACTCTTCGTGAGCACGCTTCCGGCCCTGTTGCTGTTAAAGAGCCTGTCGTCTGGCTTTCCGAGTAAATTCTTGTGGTGGGTACCGTGGTTATCAAGCGAGTTTTCAACAACAACGTCGCAATGGTCACTTCGGACGATGGCTCCGAGCTCATTGTCATCGGTCGAGGCCTCTGCTTTGGCCGTCATGCCGGCGACGCTATCGATGAAGCATCGGTCGAAAAGACCTATGCGCTGCAGGAGGGCACTTCTCAGGATTCGCGTACGATTGACCGCTTGGCACATCTTTTGGAGTCCATCCCCACCGTCAACCTCGTGATTGCCGAGGACATTGTTCAGATGCTCCGTCGAGAGCTCAATGTTGATATCAACGACAAGATTCTCATTGCTCTCGCAGACCATATCAGTCTTGCTTTGGAGCGCGAGCGTAAGGGCGTCCCCTGCGAGAATCCGTTGCTGCTCGAGATCCAGCAGTTCTATCGCAAGGAGTATGCGCTTGCGGGCCGTGCGCTGCAGATTATCAAGGAGTATATGGGCATCCAGATGAGCGAAGAAGAGCAGGGTTTTATTACGCTGCATATCGTCAACGCCACCATGCCGCAGCGCTCTGACCGTCTGATTGTTTCGGTCCAGCTTGTTCGCGACGTGCTCGCGATTGTTTCCGAGCACTATGCCACGACCCTTGACGTCACCTCGTTGCCGTACGAGCGTTTCGTTCGCCATCTGCAGTTTTTTGCGCAGCGGGCGCTCGATCCCGCGGCGGGGCAGGTCAATGGCGACGCGCTGTTCCGTATCGATGAAACGGCGTATCCGAGGGCGTTCTCGTGTGCGGAGTCAATTGCCGACCACTTAGCGTCTACCTATAACGTTGTCGTTACCGATGCCGAGAAGAGTTATCTCGCATATCACATTGTTAACCTGCTTGGAGAACCTGGTCTCTAGGCATAACGTGCCCACACATCGATTGATATAAGGCAAGGCTCACGGTCTTGTCCAGGGCACATCTGTCTTAATTTGCGGAAAAGGAAGGGGAGTACCGCTATGACCGCAAAAAAGAAGTTCAATTTCAAAGCGCCGTTGGAGGTGTTCGCGAAGTCAATCGTTCAGCCGATGATGTATCTCTCGGTTGCCGGCATTCTGCTCATCGTGGGCATTATTCTGACCAACAAGACCATCTGCGCCGTGATCCCTGTGCTGGGCTCCGGTCCGTTCCAGCTTGTGGGCGCCGTTGTCTATCAGTCGCTGATGTTTATCATCAACAACCTCTCGATTCTGTTCTGCGTGGGCATCGCCGGCGCCATGGCAAAGAAGAACAAGGGCCATGCTTCGCTGATCGCCCTGATGTCGTTCTTCCTGTTCCTGCAGGCTAACAACATCGTGCTCAACGCCACCGGCTCTCTTGCCGAAGCGAGCGGCATGCTCGGCCTTACCGGAACCGGCCAGAGCACCGTTATGGGCATTCAGGTGCTCGATACCGGCGTGTTTGGCGGCATCATTCTTGGTTGCATCACCGGTGCCGCGTTCAACAAGTACTCGAACAAGCAGTTCCCCATTGCCCTTTCGATGTTCTCGGGCGTTCGTTTTCCGTTCCTGATCATGATCATCATTTCCTGGATCATGGGTGCTGGCTTCTGCATCGTTTGGCCTCCGGTTCAGGGTGCCATCTCCTCCGTTGCCGGCATCATTAAGGAGTCGGGCAACATCGGTCTGTTTATCTACGGCATGCTCAACAAGCTGCTCGTTCCTACCGGTCTGCATCACCTCATCTACACCCCGTTCCAGTTCTCCGATGTGGGCGGCACCCTGACGCTGGGCGATCAGGTTATCGCCGGCGCCTATCCCATCCGTGTCGCCGAGATGGCAATGACGGGCCAGCCCTTCTCCGATAGCACCTACTTCAACAGCTACACCTTCAACAACCTGTGGCCCTACATCGGTATCGGTCTCGCCTTTATCTTCACCGCTTACAAGGGGAACAAGGATAAGACCAAGGCCGTTATCATCCCGCTGATCATCACCGCCGTGCTCTCCTGTGTCACCGAGCCCATGGACTTCCTCTTTGTCTTTGCCGCTCCCGTGCTCTTTGTCGTTCACTCGGTTCTTTCCGGTATCTTCCTGGTCCTGCTCAAGGTCCTCTCCGTGCCCGCTTCGACTGCAGGCGGCATCATCAACATCGTGGTCTCCAACCTGGTCCTCGGTGTCGATAAGACCAACTGGCCGGTTATGCTGGTGCTTGGAGTCGTCAACGCCGCCCTGTACTTCTTCCTCTTCACCTTCCTTATTAAGAAGCTCAACCTCCACACGCCTGGCCGCGAGGAGGAGTCCGAGCTCGCCGAGTCCGTTGCCGAGGGCGAGGCCGCCGCGTCTGTCGCGGTGAAGCAGGGCGCTGTTGCCGCAGCTCCCGCAGAGGGCGTCGATGCAAGTATTGCCGACCTGGTCGCAGGTCTTGGCGGCAAGGACAACATCGAGGAGCTCGAGAACTGCTTTACGCGTCTTCGCGTGAACGTTAAGAACCCGGACCTCATCGATGAGAACCTCATCAACCATGTGCCTAACAGCGGCATCAACCGTAACGGCAACAATATCCAGATCATCTTTGGCATGAAGGTCGCCGAGATGCGCGACAAGGTCGAAAACGCAATTGAGAAGGAGCAGTAAACAATGATCATTACTCTGTGTGGTGGCGGATCCACCTTTACCCCCGGCATCGTCAAGTCCATCGCCCTGCGCAAGGACGAGCTCGACGTTGACGAGATTCGTCTGTACGACATCAACGAGGAGCGCCAGCGCAAGATCGGCGTGCTCGTGGACTGGATTCTGCACGAGGACCTCGGCCTGGACATCAAGCTCACGGTGACCACCGACAAAAAGACGGCTTTTACCGACGCGAGCTTCGTGTTTGCCCAGATGCGCGTGGGCGGCTACGCCATGCGCGAGCAGGACGAGAAGATTCCGCTGCGTCACGGCTGCGTGGGTCAGGAGACTTGCGGTTGCGGCGGCCTTGCCTACGGCATGCGCACCATCTTCCCCATGGTCGAGCTGATCGATGACGTCGAGAAGTACGCCAAGAAGGACTACTGGATTCTCAACTACTCCAACCCTGCTGCCATCGTCTCCGAGGGCTGCCGTGTGCTGCGTCCTAACGCTCGCATCATCAACATCTGCGACATGCCGATCGCGATCATCGACGTGGTTTGCGCCGCACTCGATATCGACAAGAAGGATGTCGAGTACGATTACTTTGGCCTCAACCACTTTGGCTGGTTCACCTCGATCCGCCACAAGGGCGAGGAGGTGCTCCCGCAGCTGCGCGAGTACATCAAGGAGCATGAGATTCTGCTGCCCGATTCGTACCTCAAGGGCATGGGCTCGCTGATGTCTAAGAAGCCCGAGGAGACCACCGACGAGCACCCCGAGCAGAACCGCCACACCAAGGGCAGCTGGTACTACGTCTGGAAGGGCGAGTACGAGATCATGGAGTGCTTCCCGGAGTACCTGCCCAACACGTATCTGAACTACTACCTGCAGCAGAAGGAGTTCGTCGAGCATTCCAACCCCGAGCGCACCCGTGCTAACGAGGTTGAGGAGACGCGCGAGAAGAACCTCTTCGACGGCATCGACCACTACGAGAAGACCGGCGAGATCGACGAGAGTACGTTCTATGCGGGCAGCCACGGCGACTGGATTGCCGACCTGGCCATCGCTCTGAAGAACGATACCAAGCAGCGCTTCCTGGTCATTTGCGAGAACAAGGGCGCTATCCCCAACATGCCCTACGACGCCATGGTCGAGCTGCCTGCCTACATTGGCAAGAACGGCCCCGAGGTCATCAGCCGTGACAACATTCCTCTGTTCCAGCAGGGTCTTATGATGCAGCAGCTGAACTCCGAGAAGCTCGTGGTCGAGGCCACGATCGAGGGTTCGTACGAGAAGGCACTCAAGGCCTTTACGCTGAACAAGACCGTGCCGTCGATGAAGGTCGCCAAGGAGGTTCTCGACGACATGATCGAGGCCAACAAGGGTTACTGGCCCGAGCTTAAGTAAAAGCAACAGGGTCGCTGGCCGCATACCTGGAGCAATGCCCCGTCCACGTGATTGCGTGGGCGGGGCATTGTCATTTGGTAACGCGTTTTATCAAATATGGCATTTATCTGCGGTAATGTTCTATTTCACCGCCGAGGGTGACATTTTATACCGCCTGCCGAACTGCGTGGAGACCTAACAACTTTTTAGGTCAGTGTTGTGCGTGTAGCAACTTCGCCCGGCCTCGCCTCCGGGCTGCCGCATGAGAGGGGATCTTATGGCACGACTGCATGTAATGGAACGCAGCCACGCTCAGGCCGTCATGGACGACCTGCACGATGCGCTCGGACGTCGTCTGGCGGTGAGTTCGCTCGCCCCGTGCCCCGTTGAGTTTACGGCAGCGCTCGTCAACCTGTGCTCCACCCAGAGCTGCGGCAAGTGCACGCCCTGCCGCGTGGGCCTGAGCGCGCTGAGCGATCTGCTCGCCGATGTGCTCGAAGGGCGCGCCGATGAGTCCACGCTCAACCTGATCGAGCGCACGGCCCGCACTATCTATCTTTCGAGCGACTGCGCCATCGGCTACGAAGCTGGCGCCATGGCGCTCACGGCCATTCGCGGTTTCCGCGACGATTTTGAGCACCACATCCGCGAGCACTCCTGTGGCTTTGACCGCGAGGCCCGCGTCCCGTGCGTCTCGGGCTGCCCGGCGCACGTCGACATTCCCGGTTACATTTCGCTCGTCGAGGCCGGCCGCTATGCCGACGCCGTCAAGGTTATCCGCAAGAACAACCCGCTGCCGCTCGTTTGCGGCCTGGTGTGCGAGCATCCCTGCGAGATGCACTGCCGTCGCGGCATGGTCGACGATCCCATGAACATCCTCGCCCTCAAGCGTTTTGCCGTTGAGCACAGCGACCTCAACGACCACAAACCCCATGTAGTGGATAACACCGGCAAGCGCGTCGCCGTGATCGGCGGCGGCCCGGCCGGCCTTTCCTGTGCCTACTACCTGGCCGTGATGGGCCATAAGGTGACCATCTTTGAGCAGCGCCACCACCTGGGCGGCATGCTGCGCTACGGCATTCCCAGCTACCGTCTGCCGCGCGAGCGCCTGCAGGCCGAGATCGACTGGATCTTGAGCGCCGGCATCGACGTGGAACTCGACCACTCCGTCAACGGCGAGGAACTTGCCCGCCTGCGCGACGAGTTCGATGCCGTCTACCTGGCTATTGGCGCCCACAGCGATAAGAAGCTTGGCCTTCCGGGCGAAGAGGCGCTCGGCGTGGAGTCGGCCGTCAAGATGCTGCGCGCCATCGGCGATGACGAACTGCCCGACCTGAGCGGCCAGCGCGTGTGCGTCATCGGCGGCGGCAACGTGGCCATGGACGTGGCACGCTCTGCCGTGCGCTGCGGTGCCGAAAAGGTGAGCATCGTCTACCGCCGTCGTATCTGCGACATGACGGCACAGGACGCCGAGATCGCCGGCGCCCAGGCCGAGGGCTGCGAGGTACTGGAGCTCACGGCCCCGCTCGCTATCGAGACGGGCGGGGGCGGTCGCGTGAGCGGCCTGCGCGTGCAGCCGCAGATTATCGGTGAGCCCCGTCGCGGTCGTCCGGCCCCGCGTGCCGCCGCCACGCCCGAGCGCGTCATTCCCTGCGAGCGCGTGTTCGTGGCCATTGGCCAGGACATCGATTCCAAGCCGTTTGAGGACATGGGCATCGTCTGCAAGTGGGGTCGCGTCGTCACCGATTCGGACGGCGCCGTGCCCAACTTCGATGGTCTCTTTAGCGGCGGCGACTGCCAGACCGGTCCCGCCACCGTCATCCGAGCCATCAACGCCGGCCGCGTTGCTTCGGCAAATATCGACCGCTACCTGGGCTTTGACCACAAGATTAAGCTCGAGGTCGAGCTGCCGACCGTCCAGTTTAAGGGCAAGCATGAGTGCGGCCGCTGCGAGCTGGGCGAGCGCGAGGCCGGCGAGCGTATTCACGATTGGGATCTGGTCGAGCAAGGTCTTACCGAGCAGGAGGCGCGCCAGGAGGCGAGCCGCTGCCTGCGTTGCGATCACTTTGGCTTTGGCGCGTTCCGCGGAGGGAGGAACCTGGAATGGTAGAGCCCAACAACACCACCGTCAGCGACAACACCGAAAACGGAGCGCATAACATGGTCAAGCTCACTATCGATAATTGCGAGGTCGTGGTTCCCGAGCACACCACGATCCTGGATGCGGCCAAGTCCGTCAGCATCCAGATTCCCACCCTGTGCTACCTGCGCGATCTAAACGAGATCGGCGGCTGCCGCGTATGCGTGGTCGAGGTTGAGGGCTGCGACCAGCTGGTTGCCGCCTGCAACAACTACGTGCTCGACGGCATGGTGGTCCACACCAACAGCCCCAAGGCCCGCGAGGCGCGTCGCACCAACGTGCAGCTGCTGCTGTCCCAGCACGATTCGCAGTGCACGAGCTGCGTGCGCAGCGGCAACTGCAACTTGCAGACCATCGCCAACGATCTGGGCATTTTCTATCTGCCGTATCAAAGGCATTTGGCGGGCGAGGGCTGGGATTTCGATTTTCCCATCATCCGCGAAAACGACAAGTGCATTAAATGCATGCGCTGCATCAAGGTGTGCGAGAGCGTGCAGGGCCTAGGGATTTGGGACCTGACCAACCGCGCCACGCATACCGCCGTGGGTACCCGCGGGCGCGCACCGATCGGCAAGACCGATTGCGTCGCGTGCGGCCAGTGCATTACACATTGTCCGACGGGCGCCCTGCGCGAGCGCGACGATACCGAGACCGTGTTTGACGCGCTCGCTAATCCCGACAAGATCGTGCTGGTGCAGATCGCGCCGGCCGTGCGCAGCGCCTGGGGCGAGGAACTCGGCATATCTCGCGAGGAGGCCACCGTTGAGCGCCTGGCCTGCGCGCTGCGCCGCGTGGGCTTTGAGTACGTGTTCGACACCGATTTCTCGGCCGACCTCACCATTATGGAGGAGGGATCCGAACTGATCGAGCGCCTGGGCGCCGCCGCCAAGGGCGAGGGCGACAGCCGCGGCTGGCCCATGTTTACGAGCTGCTGCCCGGGCTGGGTGCGCTTTGTGAAGGCGCGCTATCCGGAGTTTGTCGACAGCCTGTCCACGTCCAAGTCGCCGCAGCAGATGTTCGGCGCTATTGCCAAGACCTACTACGCCAAGGTGCTGGGCGTGGAGTCCGAGCGCCTGTTCGTGGTGTCCGTTATGCCGTGCACGGCCAAGAAGGCCGAGTGCGCGCTGCCGAGCATGGTGGGCGAGGACGGCACGCCCGATGTGGACGTTGCGCTGACGGTGCGCGAGATGGTGCGCATGATCCGTGCGAGCCACGTGAGCGTTGACACGCTGGTCGAGGAGCCGCTCGATACGCCGCTGGGCTTTGGCACGGGCGCGGGCGTGATCTTTGGCGCCACGGGCGGCGTGATGGAGGCAGCCGTGCGCTCGGCATATTACCTGGTGACGGGCAAGAACCCCGATGCGGACTTCTTTACCGATGTGCGCGGCCTGGACGGCTGGAAAGAAGCCGTCGCCGATATCGATGGCACCAAGGTGCGCGTCGCCGTGGCGCACGGGCTGGGTAACGCCGCCCGCCTGCTCGACGCGATTCGCGACGGCCGTGCGAGCTATGACTTCGTCGAGGTCATGGCGTGCCCGGGCGGCTGCGTCGGTGGCGGCGGTCAGCCCATCCACGACGGCTGCGAGCTGGCGGCCGAGCGCGGCCAGGTGCTGTGGGGCCTGGATGCCGCTGCGGACATTCGCTTCTCGCACGAGAACCCCGATGTTCAGGCGTGCTACCGCGAGTTTTTGGGCGCGCCGCTCTCGCCGCTGGCCGAGGAGTTGCTGCATACCGACCATCACGCCTGGTCGATGCCCAACGAAGGGAAGTGCTAGCGATGCGTGCGTTTAATGTTGAGATGACGCGCCGAGGGTTTGCCTCGGCGCTTGCCGCGGGCGCGCTGTCGCTTGCGCTCGCGGGCTGTGGCGGCGGGGGTGCCGGTGCCGGGTCCGCCGCGGGCTCGGCTGCCACGGACGGCGCCGGTGCTGCTGCCGAGCCGGTCGAGGTGCACGTCGCCTCGCTCAAGTGGCCGACGTCGATTGGTCTGGTGCAGTTTATGGACCAGGCAGCGAGTGGCGAGACGGATAACGAGTTCGACTTTGCGATCAGCGCCGCGGCCGACGAGATCGTGCCCAAGGTCATTCAGGGCGATGTCGACATTGCCTTGGTGCCCGCCAACGTGGCGAGCGTGCTCTACAACAAGACCGAGGGCGCGGCGCAGGTCATCGACATCAACACGCTGGGCGTGCTGAACGTTGTGACGGGCGACGCGAGTGTGGCCTCGTTTGGCGATCTGGCGGGCCATACCGTCTATATGACGGGCAAGGGCGCCACGCCGGAGTACGTCATGAACTACCTGCTGGAGCGCGCGGGCCTGACCGGCCAGGTGACGCTTGAGTTTAAGAGCGAGCCTACCGAGGTGCTGTCGGCGTTGCTTGCCGATCCGTCTGCCGTGGGCGTGCTGCCCGAGCCGTTCAAGACGGCGGCCATCGCCAAGAGCGAAGGCAAGCTGTCGGCGCCGGTAAGTCTGACCGATGTGTGGGACGAGCTGGCAGGAGACACGGGCTCCCGTTTGCTGACGGGCGTGACCGTGGTGCGCCGGGCCTTTGCCGAGGAACATCCCGAGGCCGTGGCGGAATTCTTGAGCTGCCATGCGGCGAGCGTTGAGGCCGTGAACGCGGCGCCGGCAGATTGGGCACAGGCCGTGGTCGATGCGGGTATCGTCGATAACGCCGCGATTGCCGAAAAGGCGATTCCCGGGTGCATGCTCGTGTGCCAGACGGGGAAGGACATGAAGGCGGCGCTCGGTGGGTACCTGCAGGTGCTGGCCGATGCGGACGCGAGCGCCGTGGGCGGCAAGCTCCCGGCCGATGATTTCTACTATATGGAGTAGCCCGTGCGTGCGTTTGCTCGACAAATGACAGAGCGTATGAAGGCGGTGGCGGCAGCAGGTGCCGTTGCCGCCTTTTGGCTTGCCGTGTGGGTGCTGATGGCGGGTTTCGTGGCGCAGCCGTTGATTTTGCCGGGGCCGGGTGCCGTCGTGGTGGCGTTGCTGCGACTGGTATGCGATGCCAGCACATGGGCGATTCTGGCAGGCTCGGGTGCGCGTATCTTGGGCGGGCTGGCGCTTGCCGCGGTGTGCGGCGGCGTACTGGCGGGAGTCTCGGTGCGATCGCTGACGTTTGCCCGCTTGGTGGCGCCGGCGCTTTCGTTTGTTAAGGCGACACCGGTTGCCTGCGTGGTGGTCCTGCTGCTCATTTGGTTGGGGTCGGCGCGTGTGAGCATTGCAGCGGTCTTTTTGATGGCTCTGCCGGGCGTGTATTTTTCGTTGGTCGAGGGCTTGATGCAAGCGGATAAACCGCTGGAGCAGATGTTTCGTCTGCATGGCGTGCGGGGCTGGCGACTGTTTTGTGCCCACACCTGGCGCGAAGTCCTGCCGTTTGTGCTTTCGTGTGCCCGCGCCGTGATTGGCATGAGCTGGAAGGCCGGTGTGGCGGCGGAGCTGATCGGCATGGCGACGGGCACCGTGGGCGAGCGCATCTATCAGGCGAAGCTTTTGATTGAGACTGCCGATTTGCTGGCCTGGACCGTGCTGGTTGTTATGGCTTCGTGGGCATGCGAGCGCGTGCTGGTGTGGCTGCTGCGGGCTTCGGGGCCAGCGGCGTGGCGTGCGGGCGGTTCTGCTGGCGGCGGGGTTGCGGCGGAGCTTGCGCTTGCTGTGGGCGATCGTGCGCTCTGGGCGCCGGCGCTTGACGGACTGGTACTTCGCGTGCCCGCCGGTGGACGGACCTGCGTGATGGGCGCCTCGGGTGTGGGCAAGTCGACGTTGCTTGCACTGGCGGCGGGGGAGTGCGCGCCGTGTTCCATGGTGTTTCAGGATGTGCGCCTAGTCGAGGACGTTTCTGCCCTGGATAACGTGCTGGTGTGCGCCGACGCGCGCGTGGACGCCTCGAGTGCCGCGGCTCTGTTGCGCCTGCTGGTGCCGGGGGTCGATGTGCATGCTCGTGTGGCCGAGCTCTCGGGCGGGCAGCGCCGTCGCGTCGAGATTGCCCGAGCCCTGCTGTGCCCAGGCGACGCGGTGATTCTGGACGAGCCCTTTACCGGTCTAGATACCGCTGCGCGCGACGCATGCGCCGAGGTCGTGCTCGACTTGCTCGACGGTCGCATGCTGTTGCTTGCTACGCACGATGCCGTCGACGCTCAGGTCCTCAATATCTCGGACATCATCACGCTCTAAATACTAACTCAGCAACAAAATGATCCGTTTTCCTCCGTCCCCATGGGGTCGGGTGTGGTATTCTATCTGTGGGGTAATACTTAGGAATACCAAGTAATACCAACGCCGCAGAAACAAACTCCGGATGCGGGCCAATCGGGTTGCCTTCACAGCCCGTCGCCCAGCCGCGTGGCCCGCATCTATCCGCACCACCGTCGTTTCAAAAAGGAAGCGCCATGGCAGAACACATGACCCCGGTTGTCGCGAAGGTCTTGCCCGAGGAGAAGGCAGCCTTCGCGGCGGCAACCCAGCTCGTGGGCACCACGCCGTCCAACGCCATCCGCATGTTTATCGCCGCGTTCAATCGCTGCGGCACCTTCCCGTTTGACATCTCGCCCAACGGGGCTTTTGGCACTGCGCCCGATTCTCATCAATAATGACTGTCCCAAACTGCCGGCATTTGGGGACGTTCCTTTTAATATGAGCAGGACATTGTCAAGA
>NZ_QSTE01000015.1:0-63072 GCF_003438115.1 Collinsella sp. OM08-14AT | reverse complement strand
AAGGGACAGGTTTATTTTGGCAGGTTTTATCTGCGCAAACGTCAAAACCGCCGCAAAGGGACAGACGCCCTTGCGGCGGTTTTCGCTAACCCCCATATCGAGCACAGAAGCCCGTCCGAATTTGATCGGACGGGCTTCTTGATGGGTATCATGGTTGGACGATCATTAGGAGGTTTCTCTACATGGAATTGTTTGAGCCGATTCTTCATTTCTTTGCACAACGATGGGTCCACAACATTATCTGGGCAGGTATCTTGGCCATCGGCACCGCCGTTGCCGCCAAGGTCGCGTCCAAGACCCTGTACCACCTGCTCAACCGCGACGATAACCCACTCCCTTCATCAAGCATCTTCATCAACATCGCGCGCGCCGTCATTTGGATGATCGGCGGCAGCTTTATCCTCGACAACTGCTTTGGCATTAATGCAAACGCCCTCGTCGCCGCTCTTGGCGTCGGCGGCATCGCCATCTCGCTCGGCTTTCAGGACACGCTGTCAAACCTTATCGGTGGCATGCAGGTGACCTTTATGGGCATCATCAAACCCGGCGACAATATCGAGGTCGGCGGCGTGACGGGCGTGGTCCAAGATATCACCTGGCGCCATACGACCATCGAGGACGCCTGCGGGCAGACCATCATCGTCCCCAACTCAAATATCTCCAAGAACACGCTCGTGCACCTCATGCCCTTTGGGCGCGTTGCCGTGCCCGTTGCCGTAAAGGACACGTCCAAGTGGGCCTCGTTGGACGCGCTGGCAGATGAGCTTACCGACGCCACCAAGGCCGCGGTGCTTCCCATCTCTGGCTTTGACAAGGAGCCCTACGTGCTCTTTAGCGAGATCGGCGACTTTGGCGTCAAGGGCAAAATCATCTTTATCGTCAGCGACGACAGCACCACTTTCACGGCAGCCGACGCTTGCATCCGCGCCATCGCCCCCATCATCGCCTAAAACCACCGCAAAGGGGACAGGCACCATTGTGGTGGTTTCGCATCGTGGTACCATGGTTCATATCGTTGTTTAAACGACTAAGGGAGTAGACACCATGGAAGAGGCCTATCGTCAAGCGCGCAAGCGCGGCGAACAGGGACGCCGTCGCGCCATCAGCCAAAGCGAGCATCCATATCTTACGGACCTCGACAGCTTGGTCGCCCAGCTTCCCTGCGGGCAGCGCGAGAACATCGGCCTGCGGGACATTCCGCTCGAAATGGTCGTCGGCACGGTTACCAAAGGTCGCCAGTCCGCCTTTTCGTGTAACTTTATGCCGCTGCTCCCCTGGAATACCGAATTCGCCCGCAAATGGTCCAACCTCTACGATATCCAAATCTCCGAGGGCTACCGCGACCCCATCATCGTCACCGAGTTCATGCACCGCTTTTACGTCCAAGAGGGCAACAAGCGTGTCAGCGTCCTCAAATTCCTTGACGCTCCGACGGTTTCGGCCAAGGTGACGCGTCTGTACCCCGGTAAGTGGGATTCCGTCGAGAGCCGCCTGTACGGTGAGTTTTGCGCCTTTTGGTACGTATGCCCCCTGTACGAGATTGAGTTTTCGCGCGAGGGCGGCTACGAGATGCTTGCCAAAATGCTCGGCCAAGATCTTGTCGAAAAATGGCCTCAAAAGAAGGTCGACTACCTACGTCACACCTTCCTGCTCTTTAAGCGCGCCTATCTTCGCGCGGGCGGCGACCACTTGGACATTACGCCTGCCGATGCCATGCTCGTCTACCTCAACGTCTACAACCAGGACCGTCTGCTGGATACGCCGACGGATATCGTCGTCAACCGTCTGTGCAAGATTTGGCGCGAGCTTGTCATTGCCGGCAAAAGCGACGAGGACAAAGTCGATCTTGTCGAAGCGCCGCAGCCCAACGAGAAAGAGGGCGCACCGACAAAAGCTACCTCGGGCGTGCTCAACTTCTTTATGAGCAAGACCGTCTACTCCACTGCCAATCCCATGCGAATCGCCTTTATCCACGAGTTTCCCTGTGCCACGTCGAGCTGGGACAGCCTACACGACCAGGGCCGCCGGTATCTTGATGAGCACTTTGGCGGCATCGTGCGCACCGAGGCGTTCGAGGACTGCCACGATTCGGACGTGTTCTACGCCGCCGTCGAGACAGCCGTAAAGCACGGGGCGAACGTCATCTTCTCGACCTCACACCGGCTCATGGAATACACGCTCAGGGCGTCAGTCGAGTATCCCCAGGTGCGGTTCCTTAACTGCTCAATCGGCCTTCCCCACCAAAGCGTCCGCTCGTACTTTGGAAAGATGTACGAGGCCAAGTTCCTACTGGGCGCCCTTGCCGCCAGCATGGCGGACAACCACCGCATTGGCTACCACGCGTCGGTCTTCGCCTCGGGCGCGCTCAGCGAGATCAACGCCTTTGCGATTGGCGCCTCGCTGCTCGACCCCCGCGCGCAAATTATCCTGACCTGGGGCGATGTGCCCGCCGGAGGCCTTGCCGAGGCCATGTGCCGCGAGGGCGTGAGCGTCATGACCGGCGCTGACATGTCAAAGTCGCTCGAAGACCCTACGGCCTACGGACTTCACCGCCTGGTCGATGGCAAGGTCGCCGGCATCGCCATGCCGGTATGGAACTGGGGCCGATACTACGAGCTTATCGTGCGAAGTCTGCTGCACGGCACCTGGGATGAGACCAGTGACAACAGCCAGGTTCGCGCCGTCAACTACTGGTATGGTATGAGCTCGGGCGTCATCGACATTCGCTACGCTCCGGGCCTGCCCTATCAGACGCGTAAGCTTGTTCAGCTGCTCCGCAATGGCATCGTCGAGGGCTCCATCAATCCATTTGGCGGCGAGCTCCATAGCCAAGACGGCGTGGTGCAGATCGAGGGCTTTCCCCCGCTGCCGAGCACGCAAATCGTCGAGATGGACTGGCTGGCTGACAACGTTATAGGCTCGATTCCGCAGCTCGATAACGAGCCGGAGGTCCGTGCCCTATGAATATCCTAGCCATTGCCGATGTAGAGGAGCGCTGCCTGTGGGAATGTTTTCGCAAGGAGCGCTTTGAGGACGTTGACCTGATTCTATCCGCAGGCGACCTGGATCCGGACTATCTTGAGTTTTTGGTCACTGTCATCAACAAACCGCTTGTGTACGTTCGTGGCAACCACGACGACCGCTACGCGCGCCATGCACCGGGCGGGTGCATTTGTGTTGAGGACAGCGTATATGTGTACCGAGGTATTCGCATTGCGGGTCTGGGCGGTTCCATGCGCTACCGCGACGGCGCGAACATGTATACCGAGCGCGAGATGGCAAAACGCATGCGCAAGCTATCGCGAAAAATCGCACTGGTAGACGGATGCGATATTCTACTTACCCATGCACCCGTCGCAGGCATGGGCGACCTGGACGACCTGCCGCATCGAGGGTTTGAGTGCTTTAACACAGCGCTTGAGTCCTGGGGGGCCGACTACATGGTGCACGGGCATGTGCACCAATGCTATGGTCGCGACTTTCAGCGTGAGCGCCAGCATGCATGCGGGACAACAATCATCAACGCGTGCGGCTATACGCAGTTTGAGCTGGATGAAGCGCGCTACCCCATCCGTGGCTGGCAGGCAGCCTGGCTCAACTCGCAAACCATGCGCCGCGAGCTCAAACGCCACGAAGCAATCGAGTCTTCAACCGCCAGAACCCCCTGGTAACTGCCAACAACCACCACGAAGGGGATAGGCACCTTTATGGTGGTTTTGCTGACTCGTCCGACCTGTCCATCACGGTGCTTGTGTAATTAACGAGAACACTCATTGTTTTGTAAGGACGGCGCTCACGTGCCGTCTTTTTTTGTCAACTTATGCAGTCTCGACCGTGTTGTATGTAGAGGGACCTCGCGAGACGCCTTCCCTATATCCACCACGACCAATTGGAGGTGACACTATGCCTGCACGCCGTAACCGCAATAGCACGCTCCGATGCGATGCCGATCAGATCGAGCGGGAAGCAAAGCGCTTGGTCGACACGTATTCCGACCTCATCCTTCGATTGTGCTATTCGGCCCTTGGATCCGCTGACGACGCTCAAGACATCTGCCAGGACACGCTGATCAAGATTCTCCAACGCACTCAACCGTTCGACTCGCTCGAACACGAACGTGCTTGGGTGATCCGAGTCGCACTGAACGCATGTCGCGATATCGGCCGTACGCACGCGAATCACCCGGTTGTCGACCTCGATTCGCTCCCCGATTTCTGCGCACCCGTAACACATACCGAGCAAGAATTCGCGCAACGCGACTGCGCCATTCTTTCCGCTGTCACGGCCCTGCCTCAAGCACAGCGCATCGCCATCTTTTTGCACTACTACGCAGGCATGAGCATCAGGGAAATCGCAGACGCCGTTCACGCGACGCCAGCTGCAACCGCCCAGCACCTTAGCCGCGGACGTGCGTCACTTCGGCTTTCCTTGAAAGGAGACCACAATGACTACGAATTCGAATGACTATCGCCACGCCCTGGAGCACATTTCGTTTACCGATAATGCGAAGCAGCACATGGCAAACTCGATTGCTCAGTCCGTCGCCTCGAGCGATGCGGCGACCGCTCAAAGCAACTTTAATGGCACGCGACGCAAGCCGCGCATCGCCCGCCATCCCGTAAGAACAGTCGCTCGCATTGCCGCTGTAACGGCAGTCCTCGCTATCGTCATTGGAGGCGCTGGCACGGCTATGGCAACAGGCGTCCTGCCGCTTCCTTCTGACATGCTTTCCGACATCTTTGACGGACCTGCTTCTCAAACCGAGATCATCGACCGTATTGGCCGGCCCGTCGGTGCTAGCTGCTCCAACAACGGAGTCACCGTGACCGCCGACGCCATCATGGGCGACAAGGATATGGTTACCATCGCCTATACGCTTACGTTCGACGATCCCGCTGCCCTGAAAAAGCTTTCCGAGCCGGGCGAGAACGGAACTATCGCCGGAAGTGTCGATGGAAACGTATACGTTGATGGCGAGCATGGCGGCCAAGGCCAATCATGGCTCATTGACAAGAACCCCAATGACTCCAGCATTCAATACTTTGCACAGTTCAGCGTTGAATCACCCGGCCTTATGGGCAGGACCGTCCGCACGCATATCAACTCTCTCGTTGTGCCACGTGCTGGCAAAGAGCTTCCCGAGTATAAGAAAATACTTACGGGCCCATGGGATCTTAAGTTCCAGCTGAATTACGAAGATACATCCGTTACGATTCCCGCGCCCAAATCGGTCAACTTTAACGGCACCAAGGCGACGATTCAAGAGGCCACCGTATCCTGCGTTGGCGTTTCAGTCCGCTACAACATAGATCGTTCCATCGAACACGACAACAACAGCGGCAAGATGTCTCAAAACATGGAGGAGTCTATGGATGCCGTTGGCAACATACCCCTCATCGTGACGTTCAAAGACGGTCATGTTGAGGACGCAACCAGCTACAGCGGCTATTTCGCAAATAAACTGGATAACGGCACCACTGATGTCCACAAGACCTGGCCGTTCTCGCAAGTTTGTGACACAGACAAGATTGCAAGCGTACAAATTGGCGATACGGTCATTCCCATGAATTCGTAACGCTACGCGGCTCGTATATGCACCCGGTTCCGCACTTCGCGTCTAAAGATGCGCTGTCATCGAGCAGCGTGAGCGCAAGGCCGCCCGTATGGTCGGCTGGGAACACCTCGTTGCGCTAAAAACCACCACGAAGGGGACCGGCACCTTTGTGGTGGTTTTGCTGACTCGTCCGACCTGTCCCAACGGTTTGTCTCAATCTGTAACAGGTAGGGCCCAAATAATCGGTTAGCTGTTACAGATCGAGACAGACCACGGATGCTCGGCCGAAAATCTCAATCTGTAACAGGTAGGAACGATTTTGCCCCTTAGATGTTACAGATTGAGATATTTGACAGCTTGAATCGGCATCGCCTACAGCGCGGCGACGACCTTGTCGCCCATCGTCGTGGTGCCGAGGATCTTATCTGCCGGGGTGTTGACATCGGCGATGTCACGGGTGCGCCAGCCCTCGTCGAGCACGCGCGCCACGGCGCTCTCGATCCACGCGGCTTGCTCGCCCATGTCGAGCGCGTAGGTCAGCAGCATCGCCACCGACAAGATTTGAGCCAGCGGATTGGCCACGCCGAGCCCCGCGATGTCAGGAGCGCTGCCAGCGCTCGGCCCAAACAGCGATACGCCATCATCCAGCGAGGCAGAGGCAAGCATACCGAGCGATCCGGTAATCTGAGCCGCCTCATCGGACAGGATGTCGCCGAACATGTTCTCCGTCACCACGACGTCAAAGTCTGCCGGTCGACTGATGAGCTGCATGGCGGCGTTGTCGACGAGCAGGTCCTCAAGCTCCACGTCGGAGTACTCCTCGTCTTGCACGCGATGCACGATCTCGCGCCACATGCGGCTCGTCTCCAGCACGTTGCGCTTATCAACGCTCGTCACCTTGCCGCGACGTTTGCGCGCCGCCTCAAATGCCTGGCGCGCAATGCGCTCAATCTCGTACTCGCGATACTCCATCACGTCGACCGCACGCTGACCGGCCGCACCCGCAGCGCCCGCGCAGGTCACGGATGCGGGCGCCAAAGTCCCACGGCATGTTGTAGCCCATCGTATCGGGGATGTTCACGACCGTGGCACCGGCCTTTACGGCCGCCTCGATAATGCGCACCAGAAACTCCTGATCGGAGCGGCCGGCATCCTCGGCATAAAACTCAACATCGTCAACGAACTTGCGAGCATGTTTGACGGCATGGATCGCTCACTCAATTGCCCTTTCCTCAGTCATATGGAGCTTGTCGCGCAGGTGA
Source organism: Collinsella sp. OM08-14AT (assembly GCF_003438115.1). Taxonomy (NCBI): domain Bacteria; kingdom Bacillati; phylum Actinomycetota; class Coriobacteriia; order Coriobacteriales; family Coriobacteriaceae; genus Collinsella; species Collinsella sp. OM08-14AT. The sequence continues at coordinate 56,256 of NZ_QSTE01000015.1, read as the reverse complement.
CTGGTGCTCACACCCAGCCCTGTATGGATACGGGGCCTCTGGGCCGTTTTGAGCGCCTCTGCAGCCACTTCGATATCCCTGTCGACAGCGCGCGTCAGGCCGCATACCGTGCATCGGTCGCCCGCAATCTTGCCAATCTCCTGTACGGAGCGAAAGTCACCAGGACTCGAGATGGGAAAGCCCGCCTCGATAACGTCCACGTTCATGCGCACCAGCTGGCGGGCGATGAAGAGCTTTTCCTCGGTATTCATGCTGGCGCCCGGCGACTGCTCACCGTCGCACAGGGTGGCGTCAAAGATTGTGATTTTGCGGCTTATATGTTCCTCCTGATTGACCGTTTTATGACAGATGGCTTTCAGGAGAGAGAGAAGGCCTAGAGATAGAAAAATACCCATGTCGCTCATCACGCCTGAAAGCGGCAGACGATAGCGCACCCGGGTACAACAAATCGTTATAGCGAGATTACAACCCTAGCGCGCTATCCAATCTAGTAGCGCTAGGCCTAGGAGCTGTTGCGTGTTCTTAAACATGTTGGGCTCCCTTCGGCCTCGGGTAGAACTACATCGCGCTAAAGTACAACACAAGTAAAACCACCACAAGGGTGTCTGTCCCCTTCGTGGTGGTTTCGTTGACTCAAAAGCAAGAAACCCCGTCCCGCGCGAGGCAGAACCGGGTTTCTTTAGCAATGCTTGCTTTGTTCAGGCAGTAACTAGCAGTTACTCAGCCAGGAAGTCACGCTGGACAGCGGGATCGACCTTGACGCCAGGGCCCATGGTGGAAGACACGGAGATGGACTTGACGTACTTGCCCTTAGCAGAAGAGGGCTTGACACGCAGGATCTCGGTGTACAGGGCGGCGTAGTTCTCGACGAGCTGCTGCTCAGAGAAGGACTTCTTGCCCAGGGGCACGTGGCAGATGCCGTAACGGTCGGCACGATACTCAACGCGGCCGGCCTTGAGCTCGGAGACCATCTTGGCGACGTCCATGGTCACGGTGCCGAGCTTGGGGTTCGGCATGAGGCCACGGGGACCAAGAATCTTACCGATGCGGCCAACCTTGGCCATCATGTTCGGCGTGGCGATAGCGGCGTCGAAATTGATCTCGCCCTTCTGGATCTGGGCGACGAGCTCGTCGGAACCGATGATGTCGGCGCCGGCAGCCTCGGCCTCGCGGGCCTTCTCGCCCTCGGCGAAGACGGCAACACGAACGGTCTTGCCGGTGCCGTGGGGCAGGGAGATGGAACCACGGATGTTCTGGTCAGCCTTACGAGTATCGATGCCCAGACGGAAGTGGGCCTCGACGGTCTCGTCGAACTTGGCGGTATCAAGCTCCTTGATGAGCTTGGCAGCCTGAAGGGGGGTGTAGAGCGTGGCGCGGTCGATCTTCTCGGCAGCGGCGTTATAGCTCTTACCATGCTTAGCCATGTGCATTACCTCCTGTGGTTAAACGGGCGTGAGCCCTCCCACATCGTATCGTGTGCCCTATTGCACACATATAACGGGCGCCCCGGTCGGAGCACCCGTCATTACCTAAAGAAATCGCTACTCAGCGATGGTGACGCCCATGGAGCGGGCGGTACCGGCGATGATCTTCTTGGCGGCATCAATGTCGTTGGCATTGAGGTCCGGCATCTTGATCTCGGCGATCTTGGTGAGCTGCTCCTGGGAGAGCTGACCAACCTTGTCGGCCTGGGGCTTAGCGGAACCAGACTTAAGGTTCAGCTCCTTCTTGATGAGGTGAGCCGCCGGCGGGGTCTTGGTGATGAAGGAGAAGGACTTATCCTCGTAGACAGAGATCTCAACGGGGATGATGTCGCCCTTCTTGTCCTGCGTCTCGGCGTTAAAGGCCTGGCAGAACTGCATGATGTTCACGCCAGCAGCGCCCAGGGCGGGACCGACGGGAGGAGCGGGGTTAGCTGCTCCAGCAGGAATCTGGAGCTTAATGACGTTGGCAACCTTCTTCTCAGCCATGGTCATTCCTTTCGAATCACGAGTGTGAAGTACTTGCTATATCGTAAGCACGCACGTGTTAGAAGCACTCCTGAGATGAGCAGTCACAGAAGAAGCACGCTCGCGCGAACGGACGATAACTTAAGCGATGACAGCGACCTGGTTAAAGTCGAGCTCGACCGGCGTCTCGCGGCCAAAGATCATCAGCGTGACCTTGAGCTTGCCAGCCTCGGTGTTAACCTCGGAGACCTTGCCATCAAAGTCGGTAAGCGGGCCATCGGTGACGCGGACGGACGTGCCGACCTCAATATCAACCGAGGTGCGCTTGGGCGAATCGCCCTTACCGGGACGACGAGTCATCTTGTTGTACTCGTCGCGAGAAAGCGGAGCGGGCTTGCCGTTGCCGCCCAGGAAACCGGTGACGCCAGGCGTGTTACGAACGCACGTCCAAGCATCGTCATCCATCTCCATGCGGACCAGGACATAACCCGGGAAAATCTTGGAATCCTTGGTCTCACGCTTGCCACCCTCTTTAATCTCGGTGACGCGCTCCATAGGAATCTCGATATCAAAGATACGGTCCTGCATGCCCATAGTCTCGATGCGATGCTCGAGATCGGACTTAACACGGTTCTCGTATCCAGAGTAAGTGTGAACGACGTACCAACGCTTAGACATGGTTTAGCCCCTCAATCCAGAGAACAGAGCAAGAGCCTCGCCAAAGCCAGCATCGAGCAGAGCGATGACGACGCCGACGACGATCAGAGAAGCGCAAACGACGACCGAGTAGTTCACGAGCTCCTTCTTATCGGGCCACGTGACACGCTTCATCTCGGACTTGACCGAAGCGAAATACTTCTTGGTGCGGGCGAAGAAACCAGGCTTCTCGTTCTTCTTGGACTTCGCAGCCTTCTCGTTCTTCTTGGCAACGGCCTTCTTGGCCTCAACCTTGGAGTTGGCGGCAGCGTTGTTGGCAGGTGCCGGCTGCTGAGCCTTCTTCTTGTTCTTCTTGTTGGCCATTTGGGTTACCTCCGCGCAATGCGCTTATACATGAGTAAACCGTAAGCCCCCAATTGGGAGCTTACGGAATAATGACTGGCACGCCAGGAAGGACTCGAACCCTCAACACTCGGTTTTGGAGACCGATGCTCTACCAATTGAACTACTGGCGTATGTGACTAGAGACTAGCGAGTCTCTTTGTGCAGCGTGTGGTGACGGCACCAGGGGCAATACTTCTTGATCTCCATACGATCAGGCATGGTCGACTTGTTCTTGGTGGTCGTATAGTTGCGGCGCTTGCACTCAGTGCACGCAAGAGTAACTAGAGTACGCATGTATCCTGAACCTTTCATTTCCGCCCCGTACGGGCACGAGTTGTTACTTTATCAGCTCCACGTAAGTGCTGTCAATGAAAACCTCGAGTCAATTGGTTCTCGGTGGATCCATTCATATTTGGAACACATCAATGAAGCCATCGAGAGCTAATCGACGGTGCATCCAGGACCATTATCAATCCTCTCGACACCAGCAACGGCTCAATATCCATCGCAGAAAAGAACCCGGCACCCATATAAGTGCCGGGTTCTCTAAGTCAGCTATATCAAAGAGCTAATTTACTCAATGATCGTGGAGACGATGCCAGAACCGACGGTGTGGCCACCCTCGCGGATAGCGAAGCGCAGGCCCTCCTCCATGGCGATCGGGTGGATGAGGTCGCCCTCGATGGTGATGTGGTCACCAGGCATAGCCATCTCGGTGCCCTCGGGGAGCTTGACCGTACCGGTAACGTCGGTGGTACGGAAGTAGAACTGAGGACGATAACCATCGAAGAACGGGGTGTGACGGCCGCCCTCCTCCTTGGTCAGAACGTAGATCTCGCCGGTGAACTTGGTGTGCGGGGTAACCGAACCGGGCTTGCAGAGAACCTGGCCGCGCTCGATGTCCTCGCGCTTGATGCCGCGGAGCAGCAGACCGACGTTGTCGCCAGCCTCGCAGAAGTCCATGGACTTACGGAACATCTCGATACCGGTAACAACGGTGTTCTGGGTATCCTTGATGCCGACGATCTCGACGGGCTCGTTGAGCTTGAGCTCACCGCGCTCGACACGGCCGGTAGCAACGGTACCACGGCCGGAGATGGTCATAACGTCCTCAACGGCCATCAGGAACGGGAGGTCGTTGTTACGAGCAGGCGTCGGGATGTACTCGTCGACAGCGTTCATGAGCTCGCGAATGGCGTCCATCCACTTGGCGTCGCCCTCGAGAGCGCCCAGAGCGGAACCACGGATGACGGGGATGTCGTCGCCGGGGAAATCGTACTCGGAGAGAAGCTCACGGGTCTCCATCTCGACGAGGTCGATGAGCTCGTCATCGTCAACCATGTCGCACTTGTTCAGGAAGACGACGATGTAGGGAACGCCGACCTGACGGGCGAGCAGGATGTGCTCGCGAGTCTGAGCCATGGGGCCGTCGGTAGCGGCGATGACCAGGATAGCGCCGTCCATCTGAGCAGCACCGGAAATCATGTTCTTGACGTAGTCAGCGTGGCCCGGGCAGTCAACGTGAGCGTAGTGACGGGCAGCAGTCTCGTACTCGACGTGGGAGACGGAGATCGTAATGCCGCGCTCGCGCTCCTCGGGAGCCTTGTCGATGTTCTCGAACGCAGTGAAGTCAGCCTTGCAGCCCTCGGTCTCGGAGAGAACCTTGGTGATGGCAGCGGTCAGCGTGGTCTTGCCGTGGTCGACGTGACCAATGGTGCCGATGTTAACATGCGGCTTAGTGCGCTCAAACTTCTCTTTGGCCATAAAGCCCTCCTCTTAACAGGTCGTCCCCGGACGGGACTTTGCCTTTATACCATAGTGGCCTCTCAACATACTATTGAGAAGCCACCGTGTTACCTATGGTAGCGGTGACTGGATTCGAACCAGTGACGCCACGGGTATGAACCGTGTGCTCTAACCAACTGAGCTACACCGCCGGATGGAGCCTGCAACCAGACTTGAACTGGTGACCTCTTCGTTACCAACGAAGTGCTCTACCGACTGAGCTATACAGGCACTTGACGGGTGGGAGCTATAGGATTCGAACCTATGTAGGCAGAGCCAACGGGTTTACAGCCCGTCCCCATTAACCACTCGGGCAAACTCCCAATCGTTCAAGTATCCGCAGGTTCTTTGGTCTTTTGGACCGCCGCCCCCGCGAACGAAAAAGATAATACGATGCAACCTTGGGGGCTGTCAACGAAAACCTCTAGATACACGGTTCCGGGCGTATCTATATACCTTTGACCTGCGGTTTTGTTGAGTTTAGATATGAAGGACGGTGGATTTACATGTAGCGGTGACATTTCCCGAGGGAACACTTTGTCACGGTGGAGTGAGCCTACAGGATATTACTTCGGTAACGACTCATTTGCACCTATATATAGGTCGAGATCGGGCTTCCGCGGCAGATTCGGGTGTGGATGGTTAAGGCCGGTCCGGCCTTTGTCTCGATCTGTAACATCTAGAGAACATTTTCTCCCCTATCTGTTACAGATTGAGATATTACGCAGAGACCCCAGCTCGCGTCTCATCCTGTAACAGTAAGAACGGTTTTCCGCCCCTTCGTGTTACAGATGGAGACATTTCTCAGCTAACCCGACTCTATATCTCAATCTGTAACATCTACGCCAGTATTCTGCTTCTACCTGTTACAGATTGAGACAAATGGGCAGGGCCCATTCTTTCATCTCGATCCGTAACAGGTGGGAGCGAATTGGTCGCCTTGGTGTTACAGATGTAGATGAACCAAAGACGGGATGGACGACTAGTCCGAAGGCGCATCGACCTAAAAGAAACAGGCCCGAGCCTTGAACATACCGAACTTGAGTCTCGAATCGACGACTGGCAGACCGCTGCGCAGGCAAACAAATTCCCGAGCGATAAGATTCACCAGCGACGCCATTTTGATTTGACCGGCAGCAGATCTTCAACGAACCGACCGGTCCATTCATTTGGCTCCAATCCGCGAATCTCGAAGATAGCCTCGAAATCCTCCTTGCTGAGACGATGGCCAAAACGTGTATTCAACCACATCTCGGATTCTGCCCGCCAGTTTTTTTCGCGAGCCGGAGTCATCGAGCGAACAATCTGGGAAGACACGTCGGCCCACTCTCCATCGTCATCCTCATATCGCTCTCTACCGAGAATGCTTTCGACCTGGGGGTCGAGCATGCCGAAGAGACTCGAAATGTCACGTCGCCCGCTCGGCCGCTTGACGGGAACAGGGATAACATCCTCGGCAAAAAGCTCATCAAGCGGAATATCGACCCCATCCCAGCCGAGACCGATAAAAGGGCGCTTCGAGATATCATCTGGGTCCGAGAAGCGGATATGCAGGCACTCAGTCTCGAGGACCCAATTGCCCACCAAGACAAGCTTCCCGTAATGTGGCATCGGAGAATCCAGCCACGCCACCGCGTAACGTCGTTCTTCGGTCGACGGAAACTGATCGATATCGATAATTGTCGGCATCTCAACGCCCCAATCAGAAAGCAACTGGAATCTGGGGCTACTCCGTTCCCTGGATCACGGTCAGCAAATCCTCATAGCTGTGCACCACGTCATAACGCACGTCCTCGTCCGAGAACTCATTGAAGAGCTTGCGGGCGCAGGCGATCTTTCCGCGCTCGATATCGCGCAGCGTGAGGCTGTCCATGCTGCCCTTGGTCTCCGCGACGAAGAACACGTGGCGCACGCTCCCCTTCTCGAACGCGATGGCCCAGTCGGGCGCGTAGTTGCCCACCGGCGTCGGAATCTTGAAAGACCGTGGGAGCTTGGCGTAGACCGCGACCTTGCCCTCTGCAGAGTCGAGATCTCGTGCGAAATCGCGCTCACCCTCGGAATCCCAGAACACGTAGTCCTGGATGCAGCGGCTCGTCTCCAGCGCACGGCCGACGTTCTCGGGCATGCGCTCGGCAAAGATGGTGGAATCGTACCGCTCGTCAAGCTTGTGGTACGCAATGTGGTCGACCACCATCGTCGCCTTCTCGGCAAGGATGCAACGGGAGACCTTGGCGATAAACTCCTCGGGGTTATCGCGGAACATGCGGAACTTGACGGGGGCGATGCCCTTCAGGATCGCCGCTGCGCTTCTGCGCGTAATGCGCGCAGCGGTCGCGACTTCGCCCAGCAGGTCGTACGTCACGCCAGAGGCGTCCTCGCCCACCTCGTAGTCGCGCCTCGTGGTATCGCCGAACGATTCGCCGCGCTCAAGATTCTCCCGCGTCTGGGTCGAGCGCTGCGCGGCGGTCGTCATGACGTAGGACGCCTTGGCCACAAACAGTTCGCGGTTAATGCGGTCGATCGCCTTGGCGCGCAACTCCTCATCATCGAAATCGACGGTGTAGGAATGTTTGGAGTTGATCTTGTTCCACAGCTCCTGGAACTCCGCCCGCGCGAAGTTGGCGTTGAGCGGGTTTTCGCGAACCTTGGGCTCGTTGCCGTTACGGATGTAGTCGTCGAGCGCATGCTCGTCGTAGACGCTCATCACCAGCGCTTCGATATCCTTGCGATAGGCATAGAGATGCTCGGGCAAGTCGTCATCGGTAACGGACGTGAGCCCCGATTCCTTGAACTTTTGCGTGGGCACGCCCTCGCGATCGATGAGGCCGTGCTGTACGAGCGCGAAGTAGACATCGTGCGCGTCTTCCTGCGTGAGCGCATAAGTCTTCTCCTCGTCCGCCTGAACGGCAAAGCCCTTGAGGAACTCCTCCGTGACCGCCTTGGGACGCTCACGCAGGGCATCGTTGATGTCCTTCTGCAGGGACTTCGTGAAGTCGCTGTAGCTCTCGCTGGCGATGACGGTGAGCGTGTTGACGCGCTGCACCTCCTGCTCGCCCAGCGCCTCCAGGTCCTGTCGCTCGCCCTCCCGGTTCACGCACAGGCGCAGGCCGCGGCCCACCTCCTGGCGCTTACCGGTCTCGGAGTCGGAATGCTTGAGCGTGCAAATCTGGAACACGTTGGGGTTGTCCCAGCCCTCGCGCAGGGCGGAGTGGCTAAAGATAAAGCGCGTGGGCTCATCGAACGACAGCAAGCGCTCCTTGTCCTTGAGGATGAGATCGTAGGCGCTCTCGTCATCGGACTCATCGCTGTTGCGCTTGAGCTTGGAGTCGATCAGGCGACGACTCCTCTTGTCAATGGAGAAGTATCCCTTATGGGTCTCATGTGCATCGATGCCGCGCAGCCATTCCAGATAGCGACGGCGCGCCTTCCCGAGACCCGCATCGAGCGAGGCGTCAAGGTTCTGCTGCCCGCGGCCGTACTCGTCGATGGCGCGCGCGTACTCCTCCTCAAAGATTCGGCCGTACTCGCCCAGGCCCTCCTCGCCGTCATCATCGTAGACACGGTACTTGGCGACCTCGTCGATAAAGAAGAGCGACAGGCACTTGATGCCGCGCGCGAACAGCGCCTCCTCCTTCTCCAGATGGCTTTTGATGGTCTCGCGGATCTGCACTCGGCGCATGTCGCGATCGGAAGAATCGCCGTAAACGTCGCCGCGGCAGAGCTCGATGCCGTTGAGGAACTTGACGTAGCCCAGCTGAACATCGCTGTCCGGGACGATCTCGGACACGGTGAACCCGTCGCGGTACGCCTCGAGCTCGCCGGACGCGGGATAGATGTCGTCCTGCTCGTAGAAGCCCTGCGCACGTTTGGAGATGGACCCCGAGGCGTTGAGTTTCTTGAACTCGATGACCGCCTGGGGCGGCTTATTCTTGGAAATCTTGATGTCCTGAAGATACAGGTAGCCGTCGGTTCCGCGCATGTTCTTGAGTTCGAAGCCCTTGACCTCGATGCGCTTGACCAGGCGCTGGTTGAATGCGTCAAGCGCATCCAGCACGTAAACGGCATCATGGGTAACCTTGTGGGTGGCGGAATAGTTGAGACACGCGATGGGACGGAAACGGGCGATGCCGGCCTGGGTGGCATTGCCGCCCATCTTCTGCGGCTCGTCCAGGATGACGATGGGGTTGTTGGCGGCGATCACGTCGATGGGGCGACGGCTCGCGAACTCATCGCGCTCGGAATACATGATACGGGCCTCCTTGGAGCGCCCGCCCTCCTTCATGGACGTATTGAACGCCTGCATGTTGATGACCATGACGTTGATATCGGAACTCGCCGAGAACCGGTCGATGTCGCCCAGGCGAGCGCTGTTGTAGACAAAGTAGCGGATGGCCTTGCCGTACTGCTCAAAAAAGTGCTGCTCGGTATTCTTGAGAGACTTGTAGACGCCCTCGCGAATGGCAACGGACGGCACCACGATGATGAACTTGGTCCAGCCATAGAGACGGTTGAGCTCGAGCATGGTCTTGGTATAGACGTAGGTCTTGCCCGTGCCCGTCTCCATCTCCACGTCAAGGTTTACCGGAGCGGGACCAGTGGCAAGCGACGAAGACTCGACGATCCGATTGCGGCGCTGTACCTTGTGAATGTTCTCGAGCAACGTGGCGGACCCAAGGGCGATGGGGGCATTCGCGTAGCCTTCAGATGCCTGGACCTGCGTCTCAAAGCCCGGCAGCGCCTCGGTGCCGTCGCCGTCCGCCGCGCGACCAAGGTCGCGCAGATAGGGCGAGGCGCCAGAGTTAGGCTGACCGGCGAAGACATCGGTCACCGCACGAGCAGCCTCAGTCTGATAAGGCTGGATTTTAAACTTGAACTGCATCCGGATCTCCTAGATCACCTTACGGATGGTGTCGGGACTGAAGGTTTTGAAGAGCTCCTCGAGGTTTGCCACGGCGGCATCGTTGGAAAAGCATGCGTCGCGGAAGACGGCGTAGAGCGGGCGCTCCTTGGCGATGGCCTCCAATGCCACGGTATCGACATCCTCGTCAAAACAGGCGATAAGCTGGCCGCCGTTGACGTCGAAGCACGCCTTGCCGCCGATTTCGCGCTCGACGATCTTCGCGGAGTACTCGATGCGAAACGCCGGCAGGACCTGGAAGAGGAGGTCAAGCGGCAGGGCGTCCTCAGCGGAGTTGTCGGTGAAGAGGTCGAGCGCGGCTTGCTCGTACTGCCCCGGCGCGGCGTACTCGTCCTTGAAGCAGGACTCATCCACGCGCAGCACACGGAAGCCGATGTCGGGCACGGGCTTGGGCTCGGCGCCAAGCTCAAGCTGCCTGCTGGCCTCATCGACCTCGGCCCTGATCTTCTCGCCTGCGCGGCGGATGCGCTCCTCGCCGACGTTACAGATCGTGGTGTAACCTTCCTTTCCTGCTTCGGTTGCTTCATCAACAACCTCCGGAAGCTGGACCATAATGAACCGACGCTTGCCACCGTCAGCAGCGTTCAAAGACATGACGGCATCGGCCATAGTCGCTGAACCAGAAAAGAAGTCCATTACCAAGGAGTCTTTTGAAGAGCCGATTTCAAGAATGCGGTTCATGAGAGCAGGGGGCTTGGGAAAGCTCATAACGTTCGATCCAAATAGCTCTTTAATTCGCTTCTTTCCATAGTCGTTGTTAAACTCCGCATCAGCCTGAAGTGACTTTGCCATCGTGAAGGCGGCAGAACCTTCCTCAAGATAATCCTTACGATACACACGCCACTCATTACCACACGGTTCGCCGAATAAATAGTTATTCTCTGATTGAATTTTCGATTTTGACCAAGTCCAACAAGTTGGAGTTCCGTCTGCGGCAAGCGGGAGACGTTCTACTGAGTGAGCTTCATCTTTCTCAAGGGCAACCGAGCCATCAGCCGGGGATATCCATAAAGGAAAGTAGAGGTTTGGACGTGTTTGCGGATTAAAGCTTTGATTTCGATTTCTTAAACCAATTGCCCTATATGAGCCCTTGTCATCTTTTCGGTCGTACTCAGACAACATCCTGGAATCTTTGGGGATTAGGTTTAGCGAGTTTCCACATGTATAGTTTTTGACCCAGATAAGGACCGGCTCGATTGTTTTAGCAATATAACGGTCAAGATTTCTACCACGAGGATTGACCTGCACATACAGCTTTCCCACATAATTGCCCGAGCCGAACAGTTCGTTACCTATCTTAAGCAGATTTTGCTCCTCGTTGTCATCAATCGAGATGAAGATCGCGCCATCATCGCTCAGCAGGTCCCTGGCCAGCATCAACCTGGGGTACATCATTGAGCACCAGTCGGAGTGGAAGCGGCCGTTTGACTCAGGGTTGGCCACCAGGCGGCCGCCCTCCTCGTCGTACTCGCCGCTCTCGGCATCGTATTCCGCGCGTGTCTTGGAGAAGTCGTCGTCGTAGACGAAGTCGTGGCCCGTGTTGTAGGGTGGGTCGATGTAGATCAGCTTCACCTTGCCGGCGTAGGTCTCGCGCATGATCTTGAGGGCCTCGAGGTTGTCACCCTCGATGTAGAGGTTCTCGGTGGTGTCCCAGTCCTTGGACTTCTCGGGGCAGGGGCGCATGGTCTTCTTGATGGGGCGGCGCGCTTCGAGCTTGGCCTCGCGCTTGCCGGGCCAGGTGAACTGGTAGCGTTCCCGCGGACCGTCAACGACCTCGCCGGAGAGGTCATCGCGCAGGGCATCGAAATCGACGGCAAGCGTGACCTTGCCGTCTGCGTCCATAGCTTCGGTCACCGCATCGGGGAAGAGCGCAGCGATCTTGGCGATGTTCTCCTGCGTGAGGTCGGGAGTCTCCTGACTGATCTTATCCATGACTGCTACTCCTCCTCAAGCCGTCTAAGCTCGGCCTGTTTCCGTTTCATCTGTGCAAACAGCTCGTTCTTTCGAGCTATTTGACGTTCTCTGCGGACCTTGGTATCGAGCGCGAAGACCTCAGCGCGCAGCCCGTCTATTTTCTCACGGCGATCAATTCTCGCCCAGACGTCGTGACCATCGAATTCTCCCAAAGCGACTTGAGCGAGCATGGAATCCCACACCATGTCGAGGTCGAAACCGTTCAAGGCAAGACGCTCGATATCCCGTGTCTCCAGCAGACGGCCCTCCTCGCAAATCGCGATATCGCCGGATCCGCTGTCGACAATCACTGCCTTGTTGGGCGTCGCGTTGCTCACCAGGCGCACGGCGCGCTCGGGCACCCGCTCGCCTTTGGGATCGATCCTTAGCACGAGTATCTCGTGCACCGCCTTGCCGTCGGCGATATTGGTCGTTGCCGGTTTGATGGAGTTTGCGACGACAATCGCCGCCACGCCGCCCGTAAGGTCGCGCCGGGTGGCGGCATCGACGTCCATGTGGCGGTAGAAGGCCTCTTTGGGCAGACGCCTGCCCACCTCGGTTGTTGCCGGAAGTCCTAGCATGGTTTTTTCACCACCAGGAAGCACACCAGCTCAAAGTCGTCGATACCCTCGATGTCGTTTTCCAAAAAGCCGGTCGTCCCGCCGCTGAAAAAGCTGTCGATATCGGACTCGTTTTTGCCCTCGACGATGGAGCCGATCGCACTTGCCAGCAGATCTGTTTGGGCGGCCATGTCGCGCCCGTCTTCGGTCTGGGCATTGTAGGCACGGCACAGGTCTTCGACCGGCTCCTTGACGCCTCGGCAGATTCGCCTCATCTCGTCCAAGATGTCCTTGGGCGTGGCGTAGCCATGCAGAATCGACCCATCCTCGCCAACGTACACCAGGTAGAAGGGGTGGATGGGATTGCCGGAAAGGCGATCGATGTTGCCGTTCGCGTTGCGCAGCACAAATATCGTGCCCGGCTCTTCGCCGGCGGCGACCGCCTCGATGCCGTATGGGACGTTTTCGATATCGGGATGCTCCTTCCGGTACTCGACCAAGTCCATACGGAAGTCGTTGAGGCCGAGGTCGGTGATGGAGATACCACTCTGCGCGTCCTCAAGGTCGACGACCTCGTCCTTCATGCGCTCGAGCTGCTGGCGACGGTATTCCAGGTCGCCCTTCTCGTCCTCGTTGATGTAGTCGTCGTCGCCCGTCGACGCCATAACCAACGCATGCATCTTGTTCTCCACGCGCGCCTTGAGGTTGATGTACTCGTCGAGCTCAACATCGGGCCAGAAGTTGATGAGCTGGATGCAGGCGTTCTTGGAGCCGATGCGGTCGACACGGCCAAAGCGCTGCACGATGCGCACCGGGTTCCAGTGGATGTCGTAGTTGATGACGCAGTCGCAGTCCTGCAGGTTCTGGCCCTCGGAGATGCAGTCGGTCGCGATGAGCACGTCGATGTCCTTGCCCTTGAGCCTCGGATACGCGACGTCGCGGTCCTTCGACACGGGACTGAAGCAGGTGATGACTTCGTTCATGTCGTTGCGGACGCCCTCGACCGAGCAGCGGGCGCTCTGCGAGCCGCCGGCGACCTCCGCCACCTCGAGCCCGTAGCGATCCTCGACATAGGCGCCGATGTTCTCGTAGAGGTAATCCGCCGTGTCCGCGAACGCCGTAAAGATCAGCAGCTTCTTGTTGCCCGGGTTTATGGGGTTCTCGACCTTGTCCGCAATAACGCGCCTGAGCTCGGCCAGTTTCGCGTCATGCTCGGCATCGATGGGAACGATGAGCTGGCGGATGTCCTCGAGCGCCTCGAGGTCCTTGAGCATATCGCGCTCCCAGCTGATCCAGTCCATGTCCTCGAGCGAGAACCTGCTCTTGGTGCCGACCGTGAAGTCGGTGTCCCCCTCCTCATACTCAAAGGTCTCGACGCCCTCGACCGACGCGCCGGACGCGCCGGCGCGATAGCCCTCAATAACCTTTAGATTGTGCCTAATGACCTCGATGATCTTGCCCAGCGTGATCTCAAAGGCGTAGACGGAGCTCTCCAGGCGCTTGAGCAGAATGGAGGACATGAGCTTGACCATTCCCTGCTCGCGGCCGCTGGTGGGAGGGCGACCATGCTCATCGGCGTACTTGGGCGCCGCGCTGGGATGGAGATAGACCGTGGGCAGGTAGACCGCGAGCGTGAGCGAGGCGAGTGTGTCGGCTATCTGCGAGTAGGTGCCCGCCTCGTCCGAGGTGGCCAGACTCGGCCGCAACGATACCGGCTTAAGCCTCTTGGGGAACGGGCCGATCGCGGATACATCGTAGTAGCGCTGCACATGTCTGCGCGAGCGCGCGACGGTAACGCGGTCGAGAATCTGGAAGAAGTTGAAGTCGAGCCGATCCGTCAGCGCCGTCGTGGTCCTATCGGCCGCGGGCAGCTCGGACCAGTCGCGAAACGCCCCCTGCGCATCGCGGAATACCTGATCGACCGGCTTGTCGAGTCCGAGCTTCTTCGACCACGCATCAGAATCGCCCTGATAGGCGAGCTTGAGCTGGTTGTGCAGATCGCGGAACCTGTTGTTGACGGGAGTGGCCGAAAGCATCAAGACCTTCGTCTCGACTCCGTCCTTGATGACCTTGTTGAGGAGCCTCTCAAAGCGATTGCCCTGCGTCTCGTCCTCGACCTTGGACGAGGTGTCTGCACCGTTGCGGAAGTTATGGGACTCGTCGATGACGACGAGATCGTAGGCGCCCCAGTTGAACTTCTCGAGGTCGTTGCCCTCGACCGTCAGTCCCTTGTCACGGGACAGATCGGTGTGGTAGAGCACGTCGTAGCGCAGGCGATCGGCGGCGATGGGGTTGTTGACGTAGTTCTTTTTGTATGTGAGCCAGTTGTCGGAAAGGCGCTTGGGGCAGAGCACGAGCACGTTGCGGTTGAGCAGCTCATAGTACTTAATGACCGCGAGGGCAGTGAACGTCTTGCCCAAGCCGACGCTGTCTGCGAGGATGCAGCCGTTGTAGGTCTGGAGCTTGTTGATAATGGCAAGCGCTGCGTCCTGCTGGAAATCGTAGAGCAGGTTCCAGACTTTGCTCTCCTTGAAGCCGGTCCCCTCTTTTGCAAGGTCATCCACCGAGACGTCCTCGAGGAACTCACTGAAGATACGGTAGAGCGCTGCGTAGTAGACCAGCTCGGGCGGGTTCTCGCGATACATTGTGGAGATGGAGTCGATTACCGCTTGGGTAACGTCCTCAAGCTCGCCCGAATCCCAGGCGGCATTGAACTGGCACAGGTACTGGCGCGCCATGTCCCCCGGGATACCCATAGTCATGGTGAGCTGCTTGCTGGGCGTTGTGCCCAGGGCGGACGTCGTCAGGCCCTCGATAGGCTGGAACGCCGCAGGCTCGGCACTGTCAACGACGAGATAGCCACCGGCCGCGCGATTGGCGTCCCGGTATGAGCGAAACTCTGCCTTCTGCCTGATCCACTCGGCACATTCGCGAGCGACGGCCTTCTGCCTGAGTTCGTTTTTGAGCTTGATCTCGAGGTCCGTGCCGCCGATGCTGCTCTCGCGGCCCATGCGCGGGATGTAGTATTCACGCTGCTCCTTTTGGGCCTTGACGGATAAGAACGTCGGCTCCGTATAGATAAATCGAAAGGAATCGCAAGACTCCAGCTGCTTCTTGAGCTCGCCATATCCATAAATCGAGAACAGTGCCGCGGCAACCGAAATACGGTCACCGTTATTGATTGCTTCAATAAGACCATCTTTAAGCAGCTCGTTTTGGTTATCAAAGCTCTTCAGGTTCATAAAACGCCTTTCGAATGCAGCGTCTGGGAACAAAATGCTCGGCGCCGCTTCTTGCATCGCTGTCGAGCCTTATCGGCACTTAAGCTATCAGTCTAAACCGAGACATGCAAAACGCCTTGCGGGGATGTCAATTATTCGGTCAGCGCGGTACCACAAGTATGGGGATTGGCGTGCGACTTTCATCTCAATCTGTAACACCTAGACCGATATCCCTCTCCTGTCTGTTACAGATCAAGATAAATGGACCGATCCTCGACCTTTCGTCTCGATCTGTAACAGCTAGAAACGATTAAGCCGTCTTGGCGTTATAGATTGAGACAAATTGGGGAACGAGACGGACGTCGAGCCCGATAACTCACCAAAATAAGAAACGGGCTCTGCTCCACAAGGGAACAGAGCCCGAAACTCTCATGGAGCCAGTGACAGGAATCGAACCTGCAACCCACTGATTACAAATCAGTTGCGCTACCGTTGCGCCACACTGGCACGCTTGGCGCTTTCGCGCGAAGCCAGTTAAGAATAAAGGAATTACGGACGGGGCGCAACAGACCCTTCGACCGATCACATCTCAAAACTATTCGTCAGAACGAATAGTTTTAATTACAATGGAATAGAAAAACTATTCGTTCTGGCGAAGGGTTTCGCGATGTTAACTACAAAGGAAGCAGCCGAGCTGCTCGGCATCACCCCGCGCAGGGTGCAGGAGCTCATTAAGAACGGCGCGCTGACCGCCCGCAAGGCTTCTGGCGTGTGGCTTATCGACAAAGACAGCGTAGACACGCGACTCCGCTCCGCAACCAAAAGAGGGGGACGGCCTCGTCGCGGGCATGGGAAAAGCGAAATCGCATTTACCCTCATGAACCGCACGCACGAAGTGGCCCAGCTGGTCTACAGCAGATCACGGAAAGACTTCACCCACATCGGCGCCGACGTCGATCGTGCCCACGCCCCTATTGGAGTTTTTACTCCCAGCAAACCTGTATCGCTCGACTCCTTCCGCATCTGGTGGCGCGGCCGCGGTATCCCGCTCGCACGCATTGGGCTAGCCTCCCTGCTTGCAGAAGCCGCAGTTGATGTTCCCGATGAACTCGTACAGCGAAATCTTGGCCTCTCCTTATCCGACCAGTATTGGATTAGACCCCAAGGCTCCGGTCTCGCGTGGAAAGATATTAACTTCTTCAATAATGCTTTTGACGACGTCTCTCTGTCCATCGCGCCCTTCGCCCCAGAGGGTAAGGCAGCTGCTGCAAAGCCCGACAACACCTCGGACGGCAATCTTCAAAAGTATTGGACGTGCGAGGGTGACCGTCGAATCCTCCACAAAGCAGGTGCACATCTAAACCAGGAACCTTATAACGAGCTGGTGGCGACTGCACTTCACCGTCGCATCCTAAACGCTTGCGATTATGTACCCTATTCGCTCGAAGGCGCAGGTACTTCTGCCCTGAGCACATGCGATGTCTTCTTAACTGACGAAGAAGAATATGTCCCTGCGTTCTATGTAAACCAGCACGCAAATGCGGACGACCGGATAACCGACTACGAGCGATATGTAGCAAACTGCGAAGAGCTCGGGGTGACAGGCGTC
The DNA here is from genome assembly GCF_003438115.1 of Collinsella sp. OM08-14AT. NCBI lineage: Bacteria > Bacillati > Actinomycetota > Coriobacteriia > Coriobacteriales > Coriobacteriaceae > Collinsella > Collinsella sp. OM08-14AT. Next base: position 39,220 of record NZ_QSTE01000015.1, on the reverse strand, counting down.
AAGGATGCCCTTGACCGCATGATTGTATGCGACGACATCATCGCCAACTATGACCGCCATTGGCGTAACTTTGGCCTTGTACGAAACGTCAACACGCTAACCTGCAGACCTGCCCCCATCTTCGATTCGGGCTCATCGCTCTGGTGCAACATTTCTCTTGAGGAGCTTCGGGCAGGAGAGCACAGTTTTACCAGCGCGCAGTTTCATTCAAGCCCCGCGAAACAAATGCTGCTTGTTGAGGATATGAGCTGGTTTGACGGCGACAAACTCGAAGGCTTCGTTGACGAGGCACTCGAGATTCTGTCCAGAAACGACGCGCTCACGGCAAGGCTGCCATATCTAAAAGAGGCACTTACATGGCGCCTCCGTAGAATGATCGACATCGCTGAATGGAGTTAGCGAGACAGCGTCGCACCGTCAGCTCCCCTACCTCCCGCGGAGGGCCTTGAGCTTTGCCAGGGCATCGGGGCTCAGGCGGCTGCCCAGGGTCATCTTGATCTGCGGAGCTTCCTCTGCCTCGTGAACGTCGTTATCGATCTGCTTGATCTCGTCCACCAGCATGCGGCTCGAGATGCGCGTGACTCCCTTGCCCATGACGACGGCCTGGATCGTGCCGTCGCTCGACACCACGGAGCACGCGCGACCTTCCTCGCGCGCCTCAATGCAGAGCTTCTGCACCACGGTATCGGCAGAGACACCCGTCGGCGAAAACTCGATGCGCACGCCACGGGCCGGCAGGTTGGGGCGCTCGCTGGAGATATTGCCCGCACCGTCGAACACGATCACGGCCTCGTAGCGGCCCTGGGCAAAGGCGGCGACGTCGTTGATGAGGGCGGTGCGCGCCATATCGTGAACGTCGCTGGAATATGGATCGTCGGAATGGTCGTACACGAGCTTTTCGTAGCGCGGCGTGCAGTGGATCACGTTGTAACCGTCAACCACAAGCAGCTCGGGCTTGTTGGAGTGCACCGTCGAGACCGGATCGGCGATGGCCTGCGCAAACGCATTGCCGCCCACGCCATAGGTCGCGGCCGAAACAATCGGCTTGGCCGAGCCCTCGCCAAAGCGCTTGGCCTTGGACTTGGCGCGGTTCTTCTTGGACATGCGCTACTCCTCCCCCATGAGCTCGCCGGCGTTGCGACGCAGCCACTCAAAGCACAGCGCCGTGGTCGCCTGGGCAACGTTGAGGCTCTCGGTCATGCCGCGCTGGGGAAGCTTGGTTAAAAAGTCGCATTTCTCGAGCACCATACGCGAGATGCCATCACCCTCGGAGCCCATGACGAGCGCCACGCGGCCCTCGAAGGGAGCATCCCAGCAGCTGCCCTCGGCGTGCTCGGAAGCGCCGCCCACCCAAAAGCCAGCGGCCTTAAGATCGTCGAGCGCACGGGCGATGTTGGGCACCTGCGCGATAGGCAGATGCATGACGGCGCCGGCTGAAGTCTTGTAGCTGCCCACGGTCACGCCGGCGGCACGCTTGTTGGCGATGATGACGCCCGCGGCGCCCACGACCTCGGCAGAGCGCACGATGGCGCCAAAGTTACCGTCATCGGTCACATGGTCGAGCACGATGACGAGCGCCGGACTGTCGCCCGCGCGGTCGAGAATATCGGCGACATCGGCATAGGGGAAGTTGCCAACCTCGAGCGCGATGCCCTGGTGAGCGCCATGGCTCGACAGTGCGTCGAGCTGCGCGCGCTGCACATACTTAATGCGGACGCCCGCGGCGTTGAGGTCGTCGACCAGACGAGACAGAGCGGCATCGCGCTCCCCGCCCTCGGCAATGAGCGCGCACTTGACGGGAAAACCGGTGCGCAGCGCCTCGGCGGCAGCACGACGACCTTCGATAAACTCGCCCTTGGGAACCTGGACGTTATCGCGGCTACGCTCGCGCTGGCCCTTGGGAGCGGCAGCGCGGTCGTTGCGGCGAATCGGACGCGAGCCAGAAGCAGCCTGCTTGCCCCCACGCGATGCACGCTTGCGATTGTCGGCCATATAACGGCCTCCTTAAATAGATAACGAACAAGAATCGACCGTCCGAGCCACGGCACCTTGCCTTTCAATCGTCGGGCATGACCACCAGGTCTATGCCCTCCTCTTTCAAGGCAATCTGCCGCACCTCGAACGGTCGACAAATACTAGAGACTCTTAATACGGGTGCCAGCGGCAGTATCCTCGATCGTCAGCCCGAGGTCCTTGAGCTGGTCGCGGATGGCGTCGGCCAGATCCCAGTTCTTGGCGGCGCGGGCCTCGGCGCGGGCCTCGAGAATCTTGGCAGCGGCCTCGTCCACGTCGTCACCCGTGTAGGCGACTAGGCCGGCGGCAACGCCCAGCAGGCCCAGCGGCAGCTCGACCTTGGGCTCGGGAAGCTCAACGCCAAATGTGTCGAGCAGCTCGACCAGCGTATCGGCGGCGGCAAGCGCGGCGGCCTTGTCGGCAGCGTCGCCCGCCTGCTCCAGGTACTGGTTGCACTCGGTCACAAAGCCAAAGACGGCGCCCATGGCGCCGGCGGTGTTAAAGTCGTCGTCCATGCACTCCTTAAAGGTGGCACGGGTCTCGGCGGCCTTGGAGGCAAACGCCTCGGATGCTGCCTCATCGGCGTCGGCCGTCGCATGGTTCGCGGCCCAGCGCAGGTTCTCGACCGTACCGGCGATACGCGTGAGCGAGTTCTCGGCACCCTCCAGGCGCTCCCAAGAAAAGTCGAGCGGCGAGCGATAGCTCGTCTGCAGCATCAGCAGGCGCAGGGCGGCAGCGGAGTGCTGCTCGAGCACCTCGGCCAGCGTAAAGAAGTTGCCGAGCGACTTGGACATCTTCTCGCCGTCTACCAGCAGCATGCCCGTGTGCATCCAGGTGTTGGAGAAGCCCTGGTGCCAGGCGCAGGTGGCCTGGGCGCACTCGTTCTCGTGATGCGGGAAGGCAAGATCGGAGCCGCCGCCGTGGATGTCGATCGGGGTGCCCAGGTAGCGGTGCACCATGGCGGCGCACTCGGTGTGCCAGCCGGGACGGCCCTCGCCCCAGGGGCTCGGCCAGCTGGGCTCGCCGGGCTTGGCGGCCTTCCACAGGGCAAAGTCGAGCGGGTCGTTCTTGTCCTCGTTCTCCTCGATGCGCGCGCCAACCATAAGGTCGTCGATGTTGCGGCCCGAGACCTGACCATAGTTGGGATCGCTGCGCACGGCAAAGTACACATCGCCGTTATCGGCTGCGTAAGCGTGGCCCTGCTCGATAAGCGTCTTGATCATGGCGATCATGGGGCCGATCTCCTTGGTGGCGCGGGGGCGCACATCGGGATCGAGCACGTTGGCGGCGCGCATGACGCCGATGAACTTGTCGGAGAACTCCGTCGCGACCTCGGCAGCCGTACGGCCCTGCTCGTTGGCGCGCTTGATGATCTTGTCATCGACATCGGTGAGGTTCTGGGCGAACGTGACCTCGTAGCCGCTCGCGATGAGCCAGCGACGAATCACGTCAAAGCTGATGAACGTGCGGGCATTGCCGATGTGGATGTTGTCGTAGACCGTGGGGCCGCACACGTACATGCTGACCTTGCCGGACTCGATGGGCTGGAACTCTTCCTTTTTATGGGTAGCGCTATTGTAGATACGCATTCGTTACTCCTTAACGGTTTTCTGTAGCAGGCAGACGGCCCAGGCACCGATTCCCTCGCCCTGGCCTTCCCAACCGAGCTTTTCGGTCGTAGTGGCGGCGACGCCCACGTTTTCGACGTCAACGCCCAAGGCATGGGCAAGGTTGGCGCGCATGGCATCGCGGTGCGGGGTGATCTTGGGCTGCTGACAGGCAATGGTGCAATCGGCATCGACAAACTCAAAGCCCAACTCGCGCGCATAGTCCATCACGCGAGCGAGCAGCACCATCGAATCGGCACCCTCGTAGGCGGAATCGGTGTCGGGGAATAGCTTGCCGATGTCTCCCCCGCGGCAGGCGCCCAGAATGGCGTCGGCCAAGGCGTGCGCAAGCACATCGGCATCCGAGTGGCCCAGCAGGCCGCGCTCGTAGGGAATGTCGACCCCGCCGATGATACATCGACGCCCCTCCACCAAACGGTGGACGTCGTAGCCGTGGCCAATGCGCAGGTTACTGAACATGGGGAAGGTCCTCTCCCTCGGCCATACGGCCAAGCAGAATCGCGGTTACGGGGCGCAGGTCCTCGGGCACCGTCACCTTAAGGTTATCGCGCGGGCTCTGGACGCAGCGGACGCGCCCACCCATGCGCTCGACCAGTGACGAATCGTCGGTACCGATAAAGCCCTCGGCAATGGCTGCAGCGTGGGCGCGCTTCATAGCATCGACGCTAAAGATCTGCGGCGTCTGCGCGGCCCAATAGAGCTCGCGCGGCGGCGTCTCGACGATATTGTCGCCGTCGACGATCTTGAGCGTGTCGATCGCGGGCTGGCCGCACACGACGCCGTCGAGCGAGCGGTCACCCACAAGCACGTCGATCGCGTGATCGATGGCCTCGGTCGTGATGAGCGGACGGGCGCCGTCGTGGATGGCGACATATTCGAAACCCGCCGGTACCGCATGCACGCCGGCACGGGTGGAGTCCTGGCGGGTATCGCCGGCATCGGCAAAGCTGATGGGCGTGCTATACGAATACGGGCTGATGGCCAGGCGGCGCATCTCGACACGACGCTCGGCAGGACACACCACCACGATGTGACCGACCTTGTCGCTACGATCGAACGCACGGATAGACCAGCTCATGAGCGGACGGCCCGCCACGTTAACGAGCTGCTTGCCGCCGGGATTTCCAAAGCGCTGGCCGCTGCCGCCGGCAACGACCACGGCGCATACGGGAGCCATTATGCGTTCCCCTGTTTGGTGCCCTTCATGCGGTACAGGGAGTCCGCAAGAATGGCAGGGTTGTTAACGCCAAAGTCGCCCAGGCGCTCCGGATCCTCGCTGATGTCGTCCATGAGCTCCTGCAGCGATCCATACTCGTCGACGATTTTCTCGGCCACGCCGTCGCGCACGACGGACACGCGCGAAAGCGTGCGCAGGCCCAGCGGTGTCATGACGGAGTCCTCGTCCAGGTCGTCGTAACCCAGAACCGCCGCCACATGCTGTGGGTCGGACAGGTCCTTAGGTGTCATACGGCTTAGGTTGGCGCGAATCTTCTCGGCATTAGCCTCGGAAGAATCACTTGCGTAGTCGCGGATCATCAGGTCATACTCGGTATCCATGCTGGAGCCCGCGAGCTGCTCGAGCTGCATCTGCACGAGCTTGCCCTGGTTGCCCAACTTGACGATGCAATCCTTAAGCTCGGTCTTTGCCTGCTGCATGATCTCGAAGCTCGAGAAAATACCGGTAATGTCGGCGAGCGTAACGTAGTCGTCGAGCTCGAGGGCCGTCAGGCGCAGCAGGGAGCGGTCGAGCGACTGACGGGTAGTCTGGAGCGTGGCGACGAGCTGGTTGACCGAGCTCATGATGGTGGTGACGGGCTGGATCTCGTAGCTCTTGCCGTGAACGTACACGTTGACGACGGCACGACGGGCCGAGACCGAGATCACAATGGCATCGGTGAGCACCGACATGCGAGCGGCGGTGCGATGACGCATGCCCGTCTCGCTCGTGGCAAGCGAGGGATCGGGATTGAGATGGAAGTTGGCGCGCAGGATCTGGGTGAGGTCGCCGTCGATGACGATGGCGCCGTCCATCTTGGAGAGCTCGAACAGACGGTTCGAGGTGAACGAAATGTTGAGCGGGAAGCCGTCGTTACCGGCAGCGAGCACGTTTTCGGTGTCGCCAACGCAGATAAGGGCGCCCAGGTGACCGGCGATGATCATGTCGAGGGCAGTGCGGATCGGCTGACCAGGTGCCGTCAGACGGATGGCCTGTTCCATACGCTTTTGCAGCTCGTTCTTATCCAAGGCATCGCTCCCATCGTATACGCTCCATAAACGCTAAATAGTTTCTCACGGTTTGTCCCCGCGGCGCTCGCGAAATCCGATGCTTACAGAATGAGCGAACACCGCTAAGATAGCTAATTTGGGACGGGCTCTTTTGACTACCCACTCAACCATGTGCCAAGGTTAGTCTTTATGTTGCTCCCCCAAGAGGTACACGCGGGCCCGCCCGCAGAGAGGGAGCCAGACTATGGGACTCGCAGAGCTCGTGCTGCTCGCCGTTGGCCTTTCGATGGACTCCTTTGCCGTATCCATCTGCAAGGGCCTTGGCATGAAGAAGATCAACCTTAAGGTCACCGTAGTGCTCGGCCTGTTCTTTGGCAGCTTCCAGGCCGGCATGCCCGTGATCGGATGGGCGCTTGGCAGCCAGTTTATGGGCATCATCGGCCCCATCGACCACTGGATCGCCTTTATCCTGCTCGCCTTCATTGGCGGCAAAATGCTGTGGGAGGCCTCTACCGAGGACGAGGATGAAGGCGACGGCAAGGATGCCGAAAAGATTGACCTGGGCGAGTACCTGATCCTCGCCATCGCCACCTCAATCGACGCCCTAGCCGTAGGCATCTCATTTGCCGCGCTCTCGGTCGACATCATGCCCGCCGTGTCGCTCATCGGCATCACGACCTTTATCTTCTCCGTCGCCGGCGTAGCGATCGGCCACACCTTTGGCGCGCGCTACGAAAAGCCTGCCACCATCGTGGGTGGCGTCGTGCTCATCTTCATCGGGCTTAAGATCTTGCTTGAGCATCTGGGGATTCTCGCGATATAAAAAACGCCTCTCATAAGCTCAACGTCAATGTAGAGGTCTCATGCAGAGTTTTGCATAATGCCTTTTCGTGCAGACTTTTGCATGTCATACTGATATGCAAAAGTCTGCACGTTAGGAGATCACCATGGATACCCTTCCCATCACCACACCGCGGCAAGCTGGCATCTATGTGCGTCAGGCACGCGAGGCTCAGGGTCTCACCCGTGCCGCCCTCGCTAAAAAAGCCGGTGTTTCGGAGCGCCTGCTCGCATCGCTCGAGCTAGGAGACGCCACTGGCATTCGACTCGACAAGCTGCTGACGATTTTCAATGCTCTTGGACTAGCACTCGCCGCTCAAGGGGATATCGGCGAAGCAAAAAATGAGCGACCAGTCGACGCTCCGCATGCCAATCCGCTGCCTCGCAGCATCCCCAGGCGCCATCACACTCAACGTCCCCATCATCGCAACAGTCGTAGTACCGCCATTCCGGCTCTTGCAGATGCCCCCTTTACATCCGCACTTTACGACGAGATATTCGCCGATTTCGTCATGTCCAATCTCGGAGTCTCGATTGCCGCAAACGCATCTAACCAAACCAAGCCCGAAGGGAAATAGCCAATGGCCAGAACATCACTTCGGACCATTATTTGCGGCGTACCTGCGGGAACGCTCACGCAAGATGAGAACGGTCTTATCAGCTTTACCTACGATCATGACTATGACGGGCCAGCCCTATCGACCAACATACCCGTATCGAATCGCACATACGGACAACAGGTCATGAATCCGTACCTGTTTGGCCTTCTACCCGACAGCGAGGACCAGCGAAAAGCGATTGCCGCCGAATTCGACGTTAGGCCCAACAATCCCGTTGCGTTGCTCAGCCATATCGGACTCGACTGTCCGGGCGGAGTGCAGTTTTATGCCGAAGAAGATGCCGACGCCGTCCTGCATCGCGCTGGCGATTACCGCCCTATAGACGACCACGAAATTGCTCTCCGCCTCAAGTCGATCAGAGATGACCGCGATGCATCGTGGATGGGTCTAGATGAAAGTTGGTCACTTGGAGGCAACCAGGGCAAGTTCGCGCTCGCGTTCATTAACGGCCGCTGGTGCGAATGCATGGGCTCCTCGCCCACGACGCATATTTTCAAAAATGGCGTTAACGGATTTAAACTCGAGGCTCTCAATGAGTTTGTCTGCATGAAAAGCGCCCAGCGAGCCGGTATCGCAACGGCAAACGTCGAATATCGTATGTTTGAGGACGAACCTACCCTCATTGTTGAGCGCTATGACCGCGTGAAAGTCGAAGACGGAACGATCAGGCGCCTACATCAAGAAGACCTCTGTCAGGCACTTGGGGTGATGCCCGCCCAAAAGTACACGGCAGACGGCGGCCCGACCACACGCGACATTCAAGAGCTCCTCGTAACTACGAGCCACCATCAACTTAACCTGCATCTGTTTACGCAGATACTGTTCTTCAACGCCATTATCGGCGCACCGGATGCGCATGCGAAAAACTATTCCCTGCTCCTTGGAAACGACGGCGCAGCCATGATGGCTCGAATGTACGATGTCGCTTCGGGCTTGGCGTATGAGAGCATGCGACGTCGGGCACGCCTTGCTATGAGCGTTGGCGGCGAAAATCGTGTGGGGCGCATCGGTCCAGGTGCTATCCGCCGATACCACGGTATGGGCGACCCCGCGCTGGAGACGGCGCTCACCGATGCCGGGCTATCCGAGAAGTTTTGCTTTGCGACCATGATGGACCTCGCCTACGAGGTACCCATTTGCATGGAAGAGGTCATGGACGAATACGCCGACCTGCCCGGCATGGCGGACCTGCGCGATCATATGCTCGGCCCCGTCCGCGAAAACTGCCAGCGAACCCTCGACCTCATCAGGGCGGATATGGGCTAGACGCCAATCAATTTCCCATTTCTTAAAAGAAGAGAGGGGACACCTGTCGCAAAAGACCGGGTACCCCCTCTCGTAATGTCATTTGCAATCCGCTAGCACGTGGCTCGGACTGCTGCTAGCGCAACCTTTACGCAGCGAGACGCTTGAGGACGTCGATGAGCAGCTCGTAGAAGCGCTCGGCAGAAGCGAGTTCCATGCTCTCGTCCGGGGTGTGGACATCGGAGAGCGTCGGGCCCACGGCGATGGCGTCCAGGCCGTGCAGGGCCTCGGCAAACAGGCCGCACTCAAGGCCGGCGTGAATGGACTCGATGCGCAGCTCGGAGCCAAAGAGCTCGCGATAGCTCTCGACAAAGACGTCGCGGACCGGCGAATGCTCGGCATAGCTCCAGCCGGGATACTCGAACTCAAACTTGGCGTCGAAGCCCAAGACATCGGCCAACGTCTGCAGGCGGTCCTTGAACTCGTTCTGTAGCGAGGTGATCGAGGAGCGCGGGGACAGCATGATCTTGACCTGGTCGTCAGAGGTGGCGACCACGCCGATGTTGGAGGAAACCTCGACGGAGCCGTCGGTGGCGACGTTGCGGCGAATCACGCCGTTAGGGGCAAGACGCAGAGCGCGGATGAGGGCAAGCGCGGACTTCTGGTCCATGGCCTCGACCTCGGCGTCGTCGGCAATCTCGACGGTGCAGGTAAAGCCGGGGTCGAAGACCTCGAGCTCGGCAGTGACGTCGGCAATGATATCCTTTGCGATCTGGGCCGCGGCCTCGGCGGCAGCGTGGTCGGCGTAAACCAGCTCGGCCTTGCACTCACGGTTGATGGCGTTGTCCTTAGTGCCGCCGTTGAAGCTGACGATGGCGGGCTCGCCGGCGACCATCAGGCGGTCGATGATGCGGGCCATGATGAGGTTGCCGTTGCCGCGCTCCAGGTGGATATCGCTGCCGGAGTGACCGCCCAGAAGGCCGGAGATGTCGAGCGTGAGGGTGCTACCGGTCTTGTGCTCGCGCGCGATCGGGCAGGTGTAGGTAACGACGACGCCGCCGGCGCAGCTGACGGTGGCAACGCCCTCTTCCTCGGAGTCAAGGTTAATCATGGTGCGGGCGCTAATCTGGGACTTGTCGAGCGTCTCGGCGCCGACCAGGCCAGTCTCCTCGTCGGTGGTGAACACACACTCGAGAGCCGGATGGGCAATCGAATCATCGTTGAGCACGGTAAGCATAAGCGCGACGGCGATACCGTTGTCGGCGCCCAGAGTGGTGCCGTTAGCGGTGAGGACGCCGTCCTTGACGACCAGGTCGATACCGTCGGTCGTAAAGTCGTGCTCAACGGAACCCAACTTGTCGCACACCATATCGATGTGGCCCTGCAGCATCACGGTCGGGGCATTCTCGGCACCGGCAGATGCGGGCTTGCGAATGATGACGTTGTAGACCTCGTCCTGATACACATCGAAGCCGCGCTCCTTGGCAAACGCAACCAGGAAATCGCTGATGCCCTTCTCGTTGCCAGACCCACGGGGGATTGCGCTGACCTCCTCAAAGAAATGGAACAGCTGGGCGGGCTCGTAGCCGGTAATCTTGTAGTCCATGGTGCCTCCTTGGCGCAACTGGTTAGACAGTAAGACATGCGTCTTGTATATTCCCAGACTTTGCGTGCATAAACCAGTCGAAAACGCCGAGCGCCCTTGCATCATCGGCTAACGGCGGGGAAACGCCACTTTATTAAGATAAAGCAGGCTAGACGGGCCGTGCCGAAGGGGCGTTGGACCCTTCAACCAACCTCAACGCCTGTTGAACATTAATGCATACACCATTGGTATGTTTAATAAGATTCTTGTCCTCCGTCACAACGTAATCGGCATCAATGCGATTGGCGACGCCCAGCATCAGGTCGTCCTCAAAGTCATTGTGGTGGTACTTGAACACAAAGGAGTCGAAGACCTCGTCTGCACCGACCGGGGCGATGAGGGCTAGCTCGCGCATCTGTCGAACGCATGCCCAAGCCGTTTCGTCTGCCGCCGCAATGGCGTTAGCGCTCAGTGAGCCAGTCTTTCTTCGGCACTCCTGCTTGATTGCCGCCGAGACAAGATATGACACGTCTTTGACCGAAAGCGACGAGGCAAACAGGGCAATCCGCTCCGAGGCGTCGGCAATCTCGATCAGATGGACGACATTTGCCGTACGGTCGGACCTGCCAGAAAAATAATCCATCCATACGTTGGTATCGATTAACAGCTTGAGGACGCCTTCTGTGCTCATAGTTCCACCCACTCGGGATAGCGCTCCGCCATGGCCTCCTCATAGAGGTCGTCATAGTCTCCCGAGAACTCAGGGATGGGGATGCCGTATTTGAGGCACGAATCGCGAACGATATGGCTGCCTTGCGCGGCCCTTGACTCCATGCGCCGGGGCTCCACTCCGTCAGAAACCGGAGCCGCCGCGTCTCCCTTCGAGGGCATGCGTCCGTTAACGACCAGATACTCCCAAAGTGTCCGAACGGCTTGTGACGGCGTCATGCCAATATGAGTCAGGACGGCGTCTCCCGCCTCTTTGAGCTGGCGATCTATACGCACGTTCATCTGAACTGGCCGCGTGTCGAGTATTGACGTAGGCATATCAGCTCCTTTGCTATACTAAATCTCGATTTTAGTATAGCACGGCAGATTGAAGCGCATTTCAATAGAAATGAGGGCGCTTCCTTATCGGAAACGCCCCCGTTATACAAGGTATGTTTAATCCCTACAGCGCACCAGAGCCGGCTTGCATCATACCGCCGGGGCCCGAGGTCACGCCGCCGCTCACGGGCGCGGCGTTGCCGGTGTGCGGTGCCGCCGGGGCGGTATCGCCACCGAGCGTGCCCGCCGGACGCGGTGCCGGGATCTCGCCCGTGCCATGGCTAAAGACAAACTTGCCATCGGCCACGTCGCACAGGACGGTATCGCCCTCACCCCACTCGCCGGCCAGAAGCTCCTCGGACAGCGGGTCCTCGATGAGCTTTTGAATAGCACGGCGCAGCGGACGCGCACCGTTGGTGAGGTCGGTGCCCTCGGCCACGATCTTGTCATAGGCCGCATCGGTGAGCTTGATGTTCATGCCGTTGGCAATCAGGCGCTGGCGCAGATCGTCCACCAGCAGGTGAGCGATCTTGGTCAGGTTCTCGCCCGAGAGCTTCTGGAACACCACGATGTCGTCGATGCGGTTGAGCAGCTCGGGGCGGAACAGGCGCTTGAGCTCGCCCATCGCGCGGCCGCGGATCTCACTCGACGTGAGACCCTGCTCGCCGGTGGTGCCAAAGCCCACGCTCGCATCCTGCGCAATCTCGCGGGCGCCCACGTTGGACGTCATGATGATCACGGTATTGCGGAAGTCGACCGTCTTGCCCTGGCTATCAGTCAGGCGGCCCTCCTCCAGCACCTGCAGCAGGATGTTGAAGATGTCGGGGTGCGCCTTCTCGATCTCGTCGAACAGCACGACCGAATACGGGTGACGACGAACGGCCTTGGTAAGCTGACCGCCCTCGTCGTGACCCACGTAACCCGGAGGGCTACCGATAAGCTTGGAGACCTCGAACTCGCTGCCGAACTCCGACATGTCGAAGCTGATGAGCGCGTCCTTGCTGCCAAAGAGGTACTCGGCGAGCGTCTTGGCGAGCTCGGTCTTGCCTGTGCCGGTGGGGCCCAGGAAGATAAAGCTGCCGCCGGGGCGACGCGGGTCCTTGAGCGGCGAGCGGCTGCGGCGCACGGCCTTGGCGACGGCCTCGACGGCCTCGTCCTGGCCGATAATGCGGGTCTTGAGCACGCTTTCGGTCTGCAGCAGGCGACGGCTCTCGCTCTCGGTGAGCGAGGAAACCGGCACGCCAGAGGTCACGGACACGATGTCGGCAATCTGACTCACGTCGATGGTGAGCGGGCTGGCGTCGAGCTCGGCGGTCCAGGCGGCCTTGGCTTCGGCGAGTTCAATCTCGGCGGCCTTCTGCTGCTCGGTGATCTCGGCGGCCTTGTTCATGTCGTCGCTCTCGGTAGCCTCCTGTGCGGCAGCCTTGAGTTCCTCGATGCGATGCTCGGCCTCGCGCACCGGCTCGGGTGCGCGATTCGCGGCGATGCGAGCACGGGCACCGGCCTCGTCAATGAGGTCGATGGCCTTATCGGGCAGGAAGCGATCCTGAATGTAGCGGTTGGAGAGGTTCGCAGCGGCCTCGATGGCACCCTGCGTGTAACGCACGTGGTGGTGCTCCTCGTAGCGCGGCTTGAGCGCAGTCAGGATCTTGACCGTGTCCTCGACGCTCGGCTCCTCGACATCGATGGTCTGGAAGCGACGCTCGAAGGCTGGGTCCTTGGTGAGGTACTTGCGGAATTCCTCGGCCGTGGTGGCGCCGATAATCTGGAAGGCACCACGCGCGAGCACGGGCTTGAGCATTGAGCTTGCATCGATGGATCCCTCGGCAGAACCGGCACCGATGATGGTGTGCATCTCGTCGATAAACAGAATGACGTCGTCGGCCTCGGTCGCCTCCTGGATCACGTTCTTGAGGCGCTCCTCAAACTCACCGCGATACTTGGCGCCCGCGACAAGACCCGGCAGGTCAAGCGTCCAGATGTTCTGGTTCATAAGGTTCTCGGGCACATTGCCGGCAGCGATCTGCCGTGCCAGGCCCTCGACGATGGCCGTCTTGCCCACGCCGGGGTCGCCCAGGATAAGTGGGTTGTTCTTGGTGCGGCGCGAAAGAATTTCCATCATACGCTGGACTTCCTTTTCGCGACCAATTACAGGGTCGAGCTCGCCGTCGCGCGCCTTCTGCGTGAGGTTGGTCGCGAACTGCTTAAGCGTATCGGTGCCACTCCCCTTTTGCTGAGAGGCATCCGAGCCGCTAAAGAACGGCAGGCCCGCACCGGGACGACCAGCACCGGCGCCGGCGAGCGGACGCTTCTTGTCCTGGTCCTTGGCGGTGAGTTTCTCGATAGCCTTTTTGATGGAGGCGGACGACACACCCAAGCGCATGAGGATGTCCATGGCCATGCCGTTGCCCTCTTCGACGATGCCGATCAGCAAGTGCTCGGTCGACACGTAGGTCTGGTTGTTCTCACGCGCCACGCGGAATGAACGCTCCATCACGCTAATGACGAGCGGCGTAAAGGCGAGCTTAGCGGCCTCGGTCTCCTCACTGGGCTCGTGAACCGTGGTCTGGACCTCTTTGAGAGTATCCATGATGTCATCGTAGGAGATGTCGAGCGAACGCAGTGCCTCGGCGGCAATGCCCTCGTCCTCCTTGGCAAGCGCGAGCAGCAGGTGCTCGGTACCCACCTTATTTGAATGAAGATCGAGCGCCTCTTGCTTGGCCATGGACATGACCTTGCGCGCGCGATCGGTAAAACGGTCTAACATGCTAGTTCCTCTTAGACGAGCTAGTTTTTTCAAACGCAAAGCGCCGCCCCGCGGCAGCGCTTTGGTCTCTTTACCCATATGGAGTATATGTTAACCGTTGGGACCTTTCCTGCCCGTAGCCGCGCGACAACGTCTACAAAAAAGGAATCGCCAGGTGCTTCTGCATCGGCCCAACGAGCGTGGATTTTCGGACACCCATTCCATGAACGTGGATAATCTCCCGTTTTGAGCCCGTAAACAGGCCAAAAACGGGAGATTATCCACGTTCATGTTATGCGGATCAGTTTCACTTGCGCCAATTAGCTGGTGTGGCGCCAGCGAGGGTCGGTGAGTGTACGCGCCACGCCCAGGCCAACGGGCAGAAACGCCACGATGAGCACTGCACGCACAAACCAGCCGAGCATATTGACCGTGTCGAAGGTGCACATGTAATACATCGAGCGATACAGATACAAGCCCGGCACCATAATGACAATCGATGGCACCGTGAGGGCGATACGTGGGTAGGTGAGCCTGATTTCTGCCAGACTTGCCAGCAAACCCGATACGAGCGCCCCGATAAATGCAGCCGCCTCGGGAGGCATTCCCGCGCTGAGGCCCAGGAAGGGAAGCATCGTCGGCCCATCGACAAGGGTCAGACGAAGGGTATTGGACACGGCGCCGATCAGCCCAGCTGCCGCGGCCATCTTTACCGGGCTGTTGAACATCACCGAGAAGCCGAATACGCCAACGAAGCTCATCACCACGCGCAGGAGCGTAAGGGCAAGCGGCGAAAGGCCGAGCGGGGCAAAATCATCCGGTGCCAGCCCCACACACTCGGCAACCATCCAGCCCACAAGGGTCGCCATCACAATAATCGACACGGCATACGAAAGACGCTCAATGCCGCTTCGCATATCGAGCTTAGCGATGTCGAGGCCTGCCGTAATGAGGGGAAAGCCGGGAATCACAAAGAGCATGGCGCCGATATAGCCTTCTTGGTGCGACATTGCCCCCGGTACGACCTGGCCAAGGCCGAGCAATGCCAGCAGATACGAAACGCAAGCGAGCGCAACGCCAATCGTCAGCGCGCTAAACTGGCCAAGACCCTGCTTGAGAATATGAGAGCGAGCATAGTTGCCAACACCAGCGCCTACGAATGCGCAGGCCATCTCGATAGGGCCGCCGCCGAGCAAAAAGACGAAGGCGCCGCAAGCACAAGCTGCCGCAAGGCCCTGTTGCCAGGGAGAGTAATCGGGTTTTGAACTCTCAACGGTCTTGAGCATCTCGTGGTATTCGTGCACGGTAAACCGGCGCCCATACGTCTCGATTTCCTTTAGGAAGCTCTCCATCATCCAAATGCGATGAGTATTGACTCCCGTTGTGGGTAGGCTGACGACCTCGTTAAAGCAGTGGCCGCCTTCGATGCAGGTGCACTCAAACGACAGGAGACTCAGGTCGACGTGAATCGTGACGCCGAGTACGGCAGCAACACGATTCATGGTATCGCGCACGCGCCAGGCACCTGTTCCGCTTGCCAGCATAAGCATGCCGGTGCGGCAGATGATGGATGATTTATCGGTGAGCGGCGCATCGACGGCAAGCTCATCGCCTGCCGTCACGATCTGGTGCCAATCAGTTTTCATATGGAGCGCGCCGGCACGAACGCCGTGGTGCATAGGGACTCTCGAGAATAGCGAATCGGGGCGCGAAGGCTGTGGGGGTTCCGTCGATTCATTCTCAACCTCATCAGCCCCTTCACCCACTAGGTCAAATGAGTCAAGCGATGCCGGCTCGCGACGGTCGATCGGCTCCTCGTCCTCATCATCAAAATAGTTGAACTGATTGAGCATGTCCTCTTCGATTGCACGATCGCTCGCGTCGTCCATACAGACGCTCCCTTCCTACCGACTAACCCCCATCCTAGGCAGCGACGGCTAAAGGAAACATAAAAGAGACGACTGTCATGCACGGAAGGCGTAAACCCCCAATGCACCGGTAGACCCCAGGCGGCTAGGACCGTCCCCAAGTGCCGGCACAAGAGGAACGTCCCTAAGTGCCAACCAGGGCAACGCCGCAGGTAGAGGACGGACAGCGAAAGCCCGCCAGAGCGAGCAAGGTGCCTTCAAGCAAAATGGCGCCGCAGGTTGAGCATAAGTCAGCGAGCGGGTCGCATTTGAGGCAAGGTGGCGTGAAACGAAAGGGCGCTGACCTTCTGGTCGCGCCCTTGAAGTTGAACGTCAGATTGCCCAAATGCGGCCCGCGCAGCGTCGAGCCGTTACGCGGTTCGTAGAACCGCGTAACTAGTTAGTACATCTTTGCGCCGGCAGGGATGGAAGCGTCGAGCTGAATCAGGTTGAGGCGCTCCTCGCCCTCCTCCTCGTGGATGGCGCTGATGAGCATGCCACAGCTGGGGATGCCCATCATCTTGCGCGGAGGCAGGTTGGTGATGGCGAGCAGGGTCTTGCCGACCAGGTCCTCGGGCTCGTAATAATCGTGAATGCCGGAGAGGATGGTGCGGTCGGTGCCGGTGCCGTCATCGAGCGTAAAGTTCAGCAGCTTCTTGGACTTCTTGACGGCCTCGCATGCCTTGACCTTCACGGCGCGGAAGTCGCTCTTGGAGAAGGTATCAAAGTCGACGAACTCCTCAAACAGCGGCTCAACGGCAATCTTGGAATAATCAACCGTGGGCTTAAGCGGCTTGACGAAGGGGCTCGCGGCGTTGCCGGCCTCGGCGGCCTTGGCAGCAGCGGCACCGGACTGGAAACCCTTCTCGGGCTTCATGTGCGGGAACAGCAGCACGTCGCGGATGGAAGCCTGGTTGGTGAGCAGCATGACCACGCGGTCGATACCGATGCCGATGCCGCCCGCGGGAGGCATACCGTACTCGAGGGCACGCACGTAATCCTCATCGTACTCCATGGCCTCATCGTCGCCGCCGGCCTTCTCGGCCATCTGGGCAGCGAAGCGCTCGGCCTGGTCGACCGGGTCGTTGAGCTCGGAGAACGCGTTCGCGTACTCGTGACCGGCGATGACCAGCTCAAAGCGATGGGTCAGGCGCGGATCATGCTCAAAGCGCTTGGCAAGCGGGCTAACCTCGATGGGGTAATCGCACACGAAGGTGGGGTTGACGATGGTGTCCTCGCCCAGCTCGTCATAGATCTCGGCGATAATCTTGCCGGCGGTCCACTCGGGCTTAATCTCCAGGCCCTTCTCGCGCGCGGCGGCAGCAAGCTCCTCGACCGGCGTGTCGATGGTGACCTGCTTGCCGAGCACGTCGGAAACGATGTCGGTCATGGGACGGCTGGCCCACTCACCAGAAAGGTCGATGGTCTGGCCCTGGTACTCGATGACCTCGGGGTTGCCGATGGCCTTGTTAGCCGCCTTAATGACACCCTGGGCGAGCGCCTTCATGCCCTCGAGGTCGGAGAAGGCACGATAGGCCTCCATCGTGGTGAACTCGGGGTTGTGGGTAAGGTCCATGCCCTCGTTACGGAAGATACGGCCGATCTCGAACACGCGCTCAAAACCGCCGACGATGCAGCGCTTGAGGTGCAGCTCGGTAGCAATGCGCAGGTAGCACTCCTGATCGAGCGCGTTGAAGTGCGTGATGAACGGCTTGGCAGTAGCGCCGCCCTGGATGGTCTGCAGGATGGGGGTCTCGACCTCCATGTAGCCGTCGGACTCCATAAAGCGACGGAAGGTGGAGAGAATCTGCGAACGCTTACGGAACGTCTCGCGAACGTCGTCGTTGGCGATCAGGTCAACATAGCGCTGGCGATAGCGGGTCTCCTTGTCGGAAAGACCGTGGAACTTCTCGGGCAGCGGACGAACGGCCTTGGCAAGCAGGGTCGCGCTCTTAGGGGCAACGGAAAGCTGGCCGCGCTGGGTGCGCACAACCACGCCGGTCACGCCCAGGATGTCGCCCAGGTCGAGGGACTTGAGCGTATTCCAGGCAGCCTCGTCCATGTCGTTGATGCGGCAGAACAGCTGAATCTCGGCAGTCGCATCGCGTACGACGATGAACATGATCTTGCCCTGACCGCGCTTGGCGACCACACGGCCGGCGATCTTCACGACGTCCTCGGTGTCCTCGCCATCGGCAAGCTCGGCGTACTTAGCCTCGATATCGGCAACGTAGTCCTCAAGCTCAGAGTGCTCGGGATAGGGGTTCTGGCCCGCCTCGAACAGGGCGGCGCGCTTGGCCAGGCGGGTGGCGCGCTCGTCGTTGAGCGTCGATGCCTGATCTGCGGCGTTCTGGTTCTCTGCCATAAGTTAACTCCTCAAACTAAAACGCTCCCCAGGATTCGGTCCCAGGGAGCGAAAACATACCTTTACGCGGGACCGTGGTCTAGCGTGCAATCTTGGCGATGGTGTAGACGCGAGTCTTGCCGGAAGGCGTAACGACCTCGACGGAGTCGCCCTCGCCGTGACCGATGATGGCGTGACCGACCGGAGACTCGTTGGAAATCTTGTGCTCGAGCGAGTTGGTCTCGGTGGTACCGACGAGCGTGACTTCCATGACCTCACCGTTGGGATCAATCAGAGAAACGGTGGAACCGATGGAGACGGTCAGATCACCTGTGGTGGCAGCAACCTGAGCGTTGGCAAGGATGGCCTGGATCTCGGCAATACGAGCGGCGTTCTGGGCCTGCTTGTCCTTAGCGGCGTCGTACTCGGAGTTCTCCGAAAGGTCGCCGAACGCGCGGGCTTCCTTGATGTCCTCGACGATCTCCTTGGCGTAATCGCCCTCACGCCAAGCGAGCTCCTCGACGAGCTTCTGGCGGCCCTCAGCGGTCAGTACGATCTGGCTTGCGTCCATACGGATATCTCCCCAACTCTGATCAAACAATCAACTGTCAACAAAACGAAAAAGACCGGCTAGCCTGCGGGCAAGCCGGTCAGGTGCTCACCCCAAAGGGATGGGACTACTCTGCGTCCGCGTCGCTGTCCTCTGCCTGCTTCTTCTTGGCAGCAGCGAGCTTGGCCTCGAGCTCAGCGATCTCCTTGTCCTCCTCGGACTGCTCGACCACGACCTCCTCGGCCTGCTTGGTCTCGGCCTTATCGTCGCCCTCCATACCCTCGCGGATATTCTTGACGGTAGAGCCGAGGGACTTGCCGAGCTTCGGCAGGTTCTTGGGCCCGAAGATAATCAGGACAACGACGAGAATAATGATGAGCTCAGGAGCCCTCAGTCCAAACATGTAGACCTCCACAATACAGCGAGACAAGCTCGAATGAGTATACCGCGGGTATCGCGGTATCACAACAATAGCTAAAAAAAGGGACCGCAAGAAGCGGTCCCTCCTCATGCTCTGGTCGGGTTGACTGGATTTGAACCAGCGACCCCTGCGTCCCGAACGCAGTGCTCTACCAAACTGAGCCACAACCCGTTAGCTCGACTATAGTAACAAAGATTTCCGTCGTGTGCTAGAGAAATTTTTACTTCTTTGGCACTTCGATGCGAACCGTGTTGGGAATGAGCTCCGTCGCGCAGGCCCACCAGCCGTTTTGCTGGGCAGCGTCGGCAAGCCTTTCGGCCGTGGCAGCGGTGTCGCAAATGGCAAACGAGCAGGCGCCCGATCCGCACACATCTACAGCAACGGTGCCGTCTTGTTTACGCAGACAATCGAGAACCGTTTGTATCTGCGGCTCCATCTGTGCGGAAATGACACCCAGGTTGTTATGGATGAGCGCATATGCCGTCTCGGCATCACCAGCACGCAAGGCAGAAGCTATCGCGCCGGGCTTGTCCGCAGGCACCGGGGCCTCGTCAAAACGTCGATAGGCTTCAATTGTCGAAACACTTGCCTCGCGCGGCTTGACCAACACGACGGGCGTTGCGGGCAGCGCAGGGTACTCAGTTGCCAGCACGTCTCCCCCACCTACGTAGAACGCAGGGCTCGCGTGCAAAAAGAACGGGACGTCAGCACCAATGCCCCGCGCAATGTCGTCGAGCGCGGGGTCGGAGCGATCAATTCCCCAGAGCTCCGCCAAGGCGACAATGACCGCGGCCGCATCCGTCGAGGGACCGCCCAAGCCGGCGCACAATGGAATGCGCTTCTCAATCGTCACGCAGATGTTTGCCTCGCGACCATAATGCTCGGCCATAGCAACCGCAGCCCGATACGCCGTATTCTTTTGCATGGGAAAATCTGATGCCGGAACCGTTTGGACGGTCAGCGCCTGCGCCGGCGTGACCGTCACGGCATCGGAAAGACCGACGGCTACCATCAGGGAATCGACCCTGTGGTAGCCGCGGTCATCGCGCTCGGTATGAACCCCCAGGTAGAGGTTAATCTTTGCCGGCGCGGAAAGAGTCAGGGACCGATCGGTCACCGTTAATGCTCCTCGAGCTGATTGCCGAGCGGGGTAAAGATATGCTCGCCGCTCTCGGGATCGAACAGCTCGACCTGACCGGTGAGGACATCGATATACTGGTAGGACTGACGCGACTTGCGCCCGCGGCGCTCGTCGACCTCGACGATAAAGACGGCGGGGTGGACGCTCTTGATGGTGCCCATGCGCTCGACGACGCGGGTGCGGCCCATGTTGGCCTTCACCTTGACGCGATCGCCCACCATATCGGTCAGCTTCTCGTGGATGTCGTCGACGTGATTGACTTCCATCTCTTCCATGAACAGGGCCTCCAGAAGGTGCAATTCAAAAAGGGGATAATACCCCTAAGATAGACAAAACTCTAATACTATAGCACCCTGTTACAAACACGCGCAAGTAGCTAATTTGGCTACTTACAGATTGTCGGTATCGAGGACGATGGTGAATGGGCCGTCGTTGACGAGGTCGACCTTCATGTCGGCGCCAAAGATGCCGTGCGCCACGTGTTCGACATCTTGGCGAACGAGCGTCAGGAAGTACTCGTAGAGCTCGTTGGCGACATCGGGGGCGCCGGCATCCGTAAACGATGGGCGGCGGCCGTGACGGCAATCGGCGAACAGCGTGAACTGCGACACTACGAGAACCTCGCCGTCGACATCGGCAAGTGCCAGGTTGGTCTTGCCGTTCTCGTCCTCGTTAATGCGCAAGCCCCGGAGCTTGCCCCACAGTTTATCGGCCTCGGCGCGCGTGTCGCCGTGGCCCACGCCCAGCAGCACCAGATAGCCGCGCCCAATTTTACCCACGCACTCGCCGTCGACCGTCACGCCGGCGTTGAGTACGCGCTGCACCACCGCACGCACGGCTTACTCCTCGCCCGTCAGTTTGGCGGACAGATGCTCGAGCGCATGGAATCGATGGCTGATGGCGTTCTTCTCGTCCGCCGTCAGCTCGGCCATGGTCTTGCCCGGCGTGTCGACCGGCAGGAACAGTGGGTCGTAGCCAAAGCCATGATCGCCGCGGCCCTCGTGTGCGATAGCGCCCTCGCAGGCGCCCTCGCCATAAGTGACCAGGCCGTCCGTGTCGATAAGCGCGACGACGCTCATAAAACGCGCGGTGCGGTCCTCGTCGGCCACGCCCTCCAGATTCACGAGGAGCTTGGCGTTGTTGGCGGCATCGTCGCCGTGCACGCCCGCATAGCGTGCGCTGTACACGCCCGGCTCACCGTCCAGGGCATCAACGACCAGGCCCGAATCGTCGGCGATGGCCATAAGCCCCGTCTCCTCTACCGCGGCCTGCGCCTTGATGATGGCGTTCTCCAAAAACGTCGTGCCGTTTTCCTCGGGGTCCTCAAAATCACCCAGCTGACCCAACGCCACAAAGCGAACCTCGGGCATGACCTTGCCCAAAATGGCCTCGATCTCGGTGAGCTTATGGGCATTGCCCGTTGCCACGACGATGGTCGCCGCCGGGTCGAGGGTGTCGATATCGATCTTCTCTAGTGCCATGACTGGCTTCCTTGTCTCTATAGCAATGCCGCCCAAGGGAAACTGGCCTCGAGCCCTCTCCCCTCCCTGGCGACAGAAACCTTATACTTCGACGTTTTCCCAGATAAAACCTACCAAAATTAACATCCCTTTTTGGCAGGTTAGGCGAGGGCTTGGCGCTGAAGCTCGATGAGCTCGGCAACGCCCTTGTCGCCCAGGTCGAGTAGGGCGTTGAGACGCTTACGGTCGAAGGGCGCCTGCTCGCCGGTACCCTGAAGTTCGATCATCTCGCCGGTGTCGGTGGCGACGAGGTTCATGTCGACTTCGGCGTGGCTGTCCTCGGAATAATCGAGGTCAAGCAGCGTATTGCCGTCGACAACGCCCATAGAGATGGCAGCCACCTGGCCGGTAAGCGGGATGCGCTCGATCTTGCCTGCCTCGACCCACATGGCGAGGGCGTCGTGCAGCGCCACCCAGGCGCCGGTAATGCTCGCCGTACGCGTACCGCCATCGGCCTGGATCACGTCACAGTCGACGGTGACGGTGTACTCGCCGAGCACCTTCATGTTGACGACGGTACGCAGGCTGCGACCAATGAGGCGCTCGATCTCCATGGAGCGGCCTTTGCGGTTGGCGTGCTCGCGCTTGCAGCGCTTGCCGGTCGACGTCGGCAGCATGGCGTATTCCGCGGTCACCCAACCGGCCTTAGCTCCCTTTCGCCAGCCCGGCACGCCCTCCTCGATAGTGGCGGCGCACAGCACGCGCGTGTCGCCGAACTCGGCCAGGCACGAACCGTGGGCGTGCTTCATGACGCCACGGGTGAGCTTAACGGGGCGCAACTCGTTGGCGGCGCGGCCGTTGGCGCGGTTGACCTGCATGTACTCCATAGAAAGATCCTTTCGGCAAAAATGTGGCGAAGGCTTTGGCGGCGGCCTTACATCTATTTCAGCTCATCGATATCGATATGCTCAATGCTCTTGAGCGGCTGACCAAAGATAAAGCTGCCCGCCACCGCAAACTCGGCAATGTTATCGGCCGTCGTGGCAAAACGATGCTGCGGCTCGGCGGCGTCGCCCGCCAGCTGCTCGCGGCGCGTGAGGATATCGGTCAGCTCGCGCGTGGTCTCCTCGGCGGAACTCACGACGCGCACCCCAGGCCCCAGCGCATGACGGATAGGTCCCACCAACAGCGGAAAATGCGTACAGCCGAGCACCACGGTATCGATACCGTGGTCGCGCAGCGGCTCAACCGTGGCACCCACCAGCGCACGCACGGCAGGCGTATCGAAGATGTCCTCGTTCTCAAGCCACTGCTCTTGCAGATGCGCACCCGAGGCGAGCTCGTGTTCGACAACCTCGACAAAGCTCGAGGCGGGGCAGCCGTATACGTCGACGCCGGCATCTAGGTCCTGAATGGCGCGCGTGTAAGCGCCCGAGCGAATGGTGAGGTTGGTGGCGAGCACGCCCACGCGACGCGTGCGGGTGCTGTTGATTGCCGCACGGGCACCCGGCGCGATCACGCCGATCACGGGAACGTCGAGCACCTGCTGGGCCAGACGCAAGGCCGCAGCTGTCGCCGTGTTGCAGGCGATGACCATAATCTTGACGTCGTGCTTCGACAGCCAACGGCCCGCCTGCAACGCAAACGAGCGCACCTCATCCTCGGTGCGCGTGCCGTAGGGGCAGCGTTTGGTGTCGCCGAAGTAGTAGACGGACTCATGCGGCAGCGCCGTCGCGATGGCGCGCGCAACCGTCAGACCGCCCAAACCAGAATCGAACACGCCAATCGGGCGCGTGTCGCCTGTCGGATTCTCGATATCGGACATTACCTCACCAGTCTCTCTCGAAAAGACATGTCCAAGTGCGGCGACGCCGCGCTACGAACGCGCCGCGACCATCAGCTCTGCCGTCGCCGCCCAACCGTCGACAATTTTGCCGCGCGTAACGAAAGCGTTCTCGCAAGCAGCCAGGAACTCGGGCGCGCCGGCGCTCGTCAGGCCATTCTCGACCAGACAGAACGTGCCCACGTGATCGGCCATGTAGAAGTCGGACTCGGAGTCGCCGAGCGCGAGCGTCTCCTCGCGCTCGATCCCCAGGTGCTCGCAGAAGCGCGCAATGGCGACGCCTTTGTTGAGACCCGCGGGGTTGATGTTGAACGCGCGACCGTCCTCGACGCGATCGAGCTCGAGCGTCGTCGGCTTGGACAGATGCGTCAGGTGACCGTTACAGGCCCACACCAGGCCGCAGCCGGCCTCGTCGAGGATGGCCTGGACCTCATCGTCGGGCACATCGCCGCGCATGCCGACGGTGACCTCGCGGTACTTGTAGCCGGTCGACATGTCGTTGTGATACTCGATCTTGTGCGGCCAGCGGGCGAGGATCTTCTCGCACACGCCGGTCTGCTCGATCACCTGGTGCGGAGTAAGGCCGCAGACGGGGTCGTAAGGCATGTCGCCAGTCAGATACTCCCAATCGTTGGCTTTGAGGTCGTACATGACCAGGCCGCCCATCTCACCAATGTAAGAGTTGAGGCCGAGCACGCGCGCGTCCTCGTGGATCATGGTACGGTTGCGGCCCGAGGTGGGAACCACCTGAATACCAGCGCGGGCAAGTGCCACGACGGCCTCGACGAGTTTGGTCGAGGGGTTGCCGTCGTTGTCGCACAGCACGCACGAGCCGGGTGCGAGCATCGTGGCATCCAGGTCGGTAAAGACGTACTTGACCTTGGCCAAGCGCTCGCGCATCTCGCCCGAAAGCTCGGCAACGGTCGGCAGGGTGTTGTGGGACATGGTTACTCCGTTTACGTAGAAGGGTTTGGACTTGGACGGCATGTTTTGATTGAGGGAACACGTTTATGGCGACAGCGCACTCAGGGCGCCTTCGCCATCATGGTTCATTAGTCAAACTGGGTAACATCGATCAGGCGATTGGCCAACGAAAGGTCGCTCTCGATGGGCACGAACTCGTCGCCCACGTGCATGAGCTCCTCGTCACCCTTTGCCAGCAGCAAGACAATGGTGGGAGCATTGGGGTTGACGTACTCCTCGCGCGCCGCCTTGAACGCCGCATGCACAGCGGCTTCACGGTCGAGGATGATCTCGTTCGGCGTATCGTCGGGAACATGCTCGGCAAGCTCGCGACAGACCTTCATCGGGTCCTCGTGAGCCGGGTCCTCGTTGGCAAAGATCATCAGGTCGGAATATGGTGCGGCCTCGCGCGGAAGCTGCTCGCGGCGCTCCTGCGCCTTGCCGCCGGCAGCGCCAAATACTGCGATGACCGGGCTGGCGGGAAACGCGCGCTTGACCGACGAGAAAAGCGACCGGAACGAAAGCTGGTTGTGAGCGTAGTCAACGACGCAGATCACGCGGCCGTCCTTCGACTCCACGACCTCCATACGGCCCGGCACACGCAGTTTGGAGAGGCCCTTCTTGATAGCCTCGATACCGATGCCGATCTCGCGCGCAGCGGCGATAGCGACCAGCGCGTTTTCCACGTTAAAGTCGCCCGCGATGCCCAGCAGGACCTTCTCCCCCGCCTCGGACTCGTCGGCACACAGGCCATGCAGGTTAAACTCGATGTTAAAGCCGACCATGCGCACATCGCTCGCCCACAGGCTTGCCTCGGGATGCTCGACGCCAACGGTCACCAAGCGCTCGGCCGTCGACGCTGCCTCCAACACACGGTCAACCTCTTCGGTGC
This sequence comes from Collinsella sp. OM08-14AT, assembly GCF_003438115.1. Lineage (NCBI taxonomy): Bacteria > Bacillati > Actinomycetota > Coriobacteriia > Coriobacteriales > Coriobacteriaceae > Collinsella > Collinsella sp. OM08-14AT. The sequence continues at coordinate 13,749 of NZ_QSTE01000015.1, read as the reverse complement.
CCAGGTTCACCACGGCGGTCTTTGCCTGGTCAAAGATCCTGAGTTTGCTCTCAAAATAATCCTCAAACGTGGGGTGTTCGATCGGCGAGATGTGGTCACGCCCGATGTTGAGGAAGCACGCCACGTCAAACGGCAGATTCTCGACGCGTTGGTACTTGAGCGCCTGGCTCGAGACCTCCATGACCATGGACTGGCGACCGGACTCACGGCAGTTGGCGATATGGCGCCAGACCTCGGGGGCCTCTGGCGTGGTATTGGTGCTCTCGTAGCACTCGATGCCATCGTCGGTACTCACCGAGCCGATCATGCCGCAGGACTCGCCCGCCGCTTTAATAATCGACTGGAGCATAAAAGCGGCCGTGGTCTTTCCCTTGGTACCGGTGATGCCCACGATCTTGACGTCGTGGTCGGGACGGTCGTAGACCTCCGGCGGCAACAGGGCCATGGCCGTGCGAACGCTATCAACAACCAGCATCGCAGCACCGCTCTCCTGCGCCAGCGGCTCCAGAGACTCGACCAGCGACTCCTCGCACACAAATGCGACGGCGCCCGCATCGAGCGCCATGCTCAAAAACGCGGGCTTAAAGGCAGCACCTTTGCAAAAGAACACGTCACCTGCCGAGACCGCGCGCGAATCAAACGAGCAGCCGGTCACGGCACGCTCGTCAACCTGCTCTGATGCGCGCAGCTCACCGCACACATCGAGAAGCTTGGCAAGCGTATCGACCGTGGTCACGGTCGCGGAATCCGAATGGTGCATCTTTCACCTTTCTCAGCCATTTGGCAGGGACGGTTTTTATAGTAACTGAAACGCACCCACGCAAAAACGGCTCCCGGAGGAGCCGTTACGCGCAGGCGTTCGTAAGCCGAGGCTAGGCAGCCTGAACAGCGGGCTGGTCCTCGTCGATAAAGAAGCGCTTGTACCACACCAGGAACACGAGCGGCGTATAGATCTTGCGCTGGAAATCGCCCTTGCCCGCAAAGTGCAGATCGAGCAGGTGCATGAGCTCGTCGGTATCGAAGAACTCGCTTGCCCACGGCGCGGTGAAGTACTCCTTGACATAGTCGTACCACTTTTGCTCGCGCAGCCAGTAGACAATCGGCACCGGGAAGCCCACCTTGGGACGGGTGGCCCACTCATCGGGCAGCGACTTGTTGGCAGCGTGGCGGAGTACCTGTTTGTTGCCGTTCTCGTTGATGCGGTAGCGGTCGGGAATATGCTCGGCGAACTCCATGACTTTGCGGTCCAGGAAGGGCACGCGCAGCTCCAGCGAGTGCGCCATGCACATCTTGTCGGCCTTGAGCAGAATGTCGCCCGGGAGCCACATGTTCATGTCCAGGTACTGCTTCTTGACCAGCTCGGGCTGACCTTTCACGCGCGCATAGATGGGAGCGGCAAGCTCGAAGGCGCCATCGCCGGTGTTGTACTCGGGCTTGAGCACGCCGTCGACCTCGCGCTCCGGCCATACCAGAGCCTGTCCCAGGAACGACTTCTCGGGGATCTCGGCACCCTTGACCAGGAAGTTATGTCCCTTGAAGTACGGCATATGCAGCGCCAGGTTACCGAGCGCGCGACGGATGGGCAGCGGCACCATCTTTTTGTACTTGCGGACTGGGACCGTGTCCTCGTAGTAGGCGTAGCCGCCAAAGAGTTCGTCGGCGCCTTCGCCCGAAAGCACGACGGTGACGTCCTTGCGGGCCATCTCGGCCAAGAACCACAGCGGCACGGAAGACAGGTTGGACTGCGGCTCGTCCATGTGATACTGGATGTCCTCGAGCGCACCGAAGAACTCGTCGGCGGTTATCATCTTGCGGACATTCTCGACGCCGAGCTTGTCAGAAAGTTCCTTGGCGTAGTTGGTCTCGTTGAAGTTCTTGTAGTCAAAGCCCACCGAGAAGGTCTTGTCGGGCATGAGGCAAGCGGCGATGTAGCTGGAGTCGACGCCGCCTGAGAGGAACGACGCGACCTTGACGTCGGCGATGCGATGGGCCTCGACGCTCTCGTGCACGACCTCGTCCAGCTCGTCGACGTACTCCTCGAACGGCTTCTCGACGGCAGAGTAATCGCAATCCCAGTAGCGCTCGATGTTCATCTTGCCGGTCGGAATATCGACGGTAAAGTAGTGCGCCGGCGGCAGCTTGTAGACACCCTCGAAGAAGGTCTCCTCAGTCGCCGAATACTGCAGCGTCATGTACGGACGCAGGGCCTTTTTGTTGACCGCCTTGTGGAAGTGCGGGTAGTCCAGGAAGCTCTTGATCTCGGAACCAAAGAGCACGCCCGGAGCGCCGTCGCCCGCATCGGCCATGGGATAGTAGTAGAGCGGCTTGATGCCAAAGATATCACGGGCGCCAAAAAGCTTGTTCTTCTTCTTGTCCCAGATGACGAAGGCGTACATACCGCGCAAGCGATCGAGTACTGCCTCGCCCCACTCCTCGTAGCCGTGCAGAAGGCTCTCGGTGTCGGCGCCGCAGTGGAACTTGTAGCCCTTGGCCTCGAGCTCGGAACGGAGTTCTTGGAAGTTGTAGATCTCGCCGTTGAAGACAATGACGACGCTACCGTCCTCGTTGGCCATAGGTTGGGCGCCAGCCTCGGTCAGGTCGAGGATCGACAAGCGGCGGAAGCCGAGGGCAACGCGGCCGTCGATAAACTGACCGCCCATGTCGGGACCACGATGGACGATGCGGTCCATCATCTTGGTGAGCACCTCGGATTGGTTATCCGTCCCACCGACAAAACCGACAAAACCGCACATATACTATCCCCTCTGCTGTTGCTGGGCATCAAATCGAATCAGTAGCTTTTGAGTATACCCGAGGGCGTAAAGAGGGGCGGAATGTTCAGGCAATCTCAACTGAATCAGCTCCGCTGTGACACGCGTCGGTTACCTTTAATGGATATGAGGTGAATGAGGCGATTGTTTTGCTATACTCTCTCCGCACGGGCGATTGGCGCAACGGTTAGCGCAGGTGCTTTACACGCACAAGGCTGGGGGTTCGAATCCCTCATCGCCCACCATTGAATTGGAAACGGTCCTCGCAAGGGGACCGTTTTTGTTTGGGCCCAGCGCATGGGATTCGAACCCGACAGGGTGCGAAGCTGAGGAAACGCGAAACGTTTTCCAGCGCAGCACGCGAGGGCCGCAGGCCCGAAGCGAAAGCGGGCGGCGTCAGCCGCACGCGACATCCCTCATCGCCCACCACTGATTTGATAGGCTCCCAGCTATGGGGGCCTTTCTTTTTTGGGCCCAGCGCATGGGGTTCGAACCCGCCAGGGTGCGGAGCTGAGGAAACGCGCAAGCGTTTTCCAGCGCAGCACGCGAGGAGCGGAGCGGCGAAGCGGGGCGCGGGCGGCGCCGGCCGCACGCGGACATCCCTCATCGCCCACCACTGAATTGTTAGGCCTCCAGCGATGGAGGCCTTTCTTTTTTGTGCCCAGTGCATGGGATTCGAACCCGCCAGCACGTCTGTCACAAAGGCCGTGGCCAGAAAATGGCAAAAATGAGTACTGCTACCTTGCTTACAACATATCAAAAGATAGTATTTGCTTAAGTTACGCAACATATGTCCATTATAAGGACTAATAATTGGATCAAAATCGTACATTCATCGCCATTTCGACTAGCTATCTGGCCTTATTAGTCCAAAATTGCTGCTACCAAATCGATAACAGTACTCATATTTGATGTTTTTTGACCAGCAGGTCTCCCCGCCTTAGCAAATCTAAGGCAAAACGGGCTCCAGACCGCTGAATCATGCCACATAGGGCACGTCCGCAGTCCGGAACCCGGTCAAAGTTAAGTTATTTCGCTGTGTTAGGCCAAAACGTCCGACAGGATCTCGATCAGACTGTCCACGTCGGATTCCTCGCAGACGAGCGGCGGCAGGAAACGCAGCGTATGGGCACCCGTAGCGTTAATCACGGCACCAGCCCCCAATGCACGGGCCACAACGTCGTGTGCATCACCCGCAGTATCGTCCAGATCGCAGCCGAGCATCAAGCCGCGGCCACGCACCTCGGTCACGTTCGGCAGCTTGGCGAGCTTTGCCTCCATATAGGCGCCTACCTTGGCAGCGTGGTCGGCATAATCGCCGCGCACGAGTGCGGAGAGCGTCGCGGCACACGCCGCGATGGCCAAGCAGCTACCGCCAAACGTCGAGCCGTGGTCGCCCGGCTTAAACACGTCGGCAATCTCCTTCTTTGCCACGACGGCACCCATGGGCACGCCATCAGCAATGCCCTTGGCAAGGCTCATGATGTCGGGTTCCACGCCATAGGCTTGGAATGCAAACGGCTTGCCGGAGCGGAAGATGCCGCACTGGACCTCGTCGGCGATAAGCACGGCGCCCACTTCGTGTGCCAGGTCGCGCGCTGCCGCCATAAACTCCTCGGTCATGGGGTGCACACCGCTCTCGCCCTGGATCGGCTCGAGCATCACGGCACAAATTTCGCTCCCCAGCTGCTTAAAGATCGCACGCAGTTCATCGATATCGTTGGGCGTGCAGGCCACAAAGCCACCCGGCAGCGGGCGGAAACTATCCTGCAGCCAATCCTGCATGGTGGCGGCAATGGTCTCGAGCGTACGGCCGTGGAAGCCGCCGCGCATGCACACGATAGTGTTGCCGCCGTTACCGGCACGCTTGGCGTACAGGCGCGCGAGCTTCATCGAGCCCTCGTTGGCCTCGGCGCCGGAGTTGGCAAAGAAGGTCTCCCAAACCTGCTCATCCGCAGCCGGGGCACCAAGAGCAGCTGCCGTGGTCTCATCGCCGGCGGCAATGGCATCGGCAAGCACGCGTGCACCATCTAAGTCGTCGTTGGCAAGCTTGGACAGCAGCGCCGCGACCTGTCCACGCTGCTCGATGTAGAAGTAATTGGAGACATGCATGAGCTTTTTGGTCTGTGCCTCGAGCGCCGAGAGCACAGCCGGGTCGCCATGACCTAGGCTGCACACGCCGATGCCGGCAAGAAAGTCGAGGTACTCACGACCATCGTCGCCGGTGAGCTTCATGCCGTGACCCTCGACAAACTCGACCGGAGAGCGGCCAAAGGTATGCATAACGTAATGGGATTCAAGCGATTGCTGAGCTGCAAGTGACATGGGATGCCTTTCGTTGGGCGCCAGACGGCGCAGGCCTATGGGTGCAGGAATGGGGCGGCTGCGAGTCAGTTAGACCGTCTGAAGCTTCTCGACCTCGTCGAGGTTCTCGGTCAGACGCGCAGCAAACGTCGAAAGCGGATGCGGATGCGTATCGAACTCGTAAGCCGTCTCGGTGGAATGGATCACGGTACCGACGCCGGCATCGGTCAGCAGCTCCAGCAGCAGCGAATGCGGCGTGGTGCCGTTGATGATGTGAGCGCGAAATACGCCGCCGGCAAGCGCATCGACGGCCGCACGCAGCTTGGGAATCATGCCCTTATCGACCTCGCCGCCGTAGAGCATTTCGTTAACCTCGTCGAGCGTTAGGTTGGAGATGAGTGAGTCTTTATCGCTAAAGTCCTTGTACAGGCCGTCGACGTCGGTCAAAAAGATCGCCTTATGCGCATGCAGCGCCGCCGCAACGGCACCGGCGGCGGTATCGGCGTTGATGTTGAAGAAACCGCCGTCCTCCCCCGCCGCGACGGTAGCGATGACGGGGATGTACTCGCTATCGAGCAGGCGCTCGATATAGTCGGTGTTAACGTGCGTGACCTTGCCTACGCGGCCGAGTTCGGGGTCGAGCGGCTCGGCGATGAGCGTGCCGGCATCGCTGCCCGACACGCCCACGGCCAGGTTGCCGTGGTGGTTGATGGCAGCAACCAGCTCCTGGTTAACCTTGCCGCCCAGCACCTCGCGCACGATATCCATCGTCGCCGGCGTGGTCACGCGCTGGCCGTTCTTAAACTCGACGGGAATATCGTAATGGCTCAGCGCCTCGTTAATAGCCTTGCCGCCGCCGTGCACGATGACGGGGCGCATACCGATGATCTTGAGCAAAACGATGTCGCTCATCACGTCGCGGCGCAGCTGCTCATCAACCATGGCGGCTCCGCCATATTTGATAACAACCGTCTTGCCGGTCAGGTTCTTAATCCACGGCAGCGCTTCGAACAGCAGCTGCGCGGTTGCTTCGTTGGATTCGCTCGAACGACAATCGCGTGCGAATTTCATAATCTGCCTCGTCTTTCATATCGTTATCGCGCCGTGCTCCGCTGTCCGCAATCGCGGCAAGATGCGCAGCGTGCCCGGAATCTAGGAACGGTAGTCGCCGTTGATGGAGATGTACTCATGCGTGAGGTCGCAGGTCCACACGGTCGTTGCCGCGTCGCCTGCGCCCAGGTCGGCCGAGATCACGATCTCGGGCGCCTCGAAACGTCGTAGAGCCTCGTCCTCGTCAAAGGGAACAGTCAGACCGTCGCGACAGACAGGCATGCCCATCATGTCGATGGAAACGTCTTCCTGATTAAACTTCACGCCGCACTTGCCAAGCGCCATAGCAACGCGGCCCCAGTTGCAGTCGTGGCCGGCGATGCAGGTCTTAACGAGCGGCGAGTTGGCAACGGCACGGGCGGCGATATCGGCCTCCTCGTCGTTCACGGCGCCGGTAACGTTGACTGTAACAAGCTTGGATGCGCCCTCACCATCGGCGGCAATATTGCGCGCCAGGCTCTCGCACACCTCGTGCACGGCAAATGCCAACTCGTCAAAAGCATCGGAGCCCTCGACGATAGGCTCGGCATCTGCGGCAGCGGCACCGGAGGCAAGCATGATGCAGGTGTCGTTGGTCGAGGTGTCGGAATCGACCGTTACCTTGTTAAAGGTCTGCTTGACGGTCGAGAGCAGCAGGGCATGAAGTGCCGCCGGCTCGACGGGGGCATCGGTGGTGATAGCTGCGATCATGGTGGCCATGTTGGGCATGATCATACCCGAGCCCTTGCACATTCCGCCTACCGTATAGACATTGCTCGCATGACCCGCAGCCTCACTGACGTAGGACACGGCGTACTCCTTGGAGTGCGTGTCGGTCGTCATGATGGCGCGAGCGGCATCGGCGCCACCGTGGGCGGAGAGCGCCTCGTAGGCAGCAGGAATGGCGGTCTCAAACGTGTCGATCGGCAGAATCTGGCCAATCACACCCGTGGAGGCAATCAGAATCTGCTGGGGCTCGCAGCCGATGACCTGCGAGGCGATGTTGCAGGTCTCGCGCGCGCAGGCAAGACCGGTCTCACCCGTGGCGGCGTTGGCATTGCCAGAGTTGACCGAAACGCCGGCGATGATACCGTAGCCCTTGTCGGCACCGCCCAGGTGGGCACGGCTCACCTGCACGGGCGCCGCGCAAAAGCGATTGGTGGTAAACACGCCGGCACCGGGACAGGGTTTATCGGGCACGACGAGCGCGTAATCCAGGCGCTCGGGATTCTTGCGGAACCCAGCGTGGATGCCTGCAGCTTTAAAACCAGCCGCAGCCGTAACGCCACCCTCGACGGCGCGAATCTTGATATCAAACAGCTCGGTATTCATCGTCTTTATGACTCCTTATGTCAAACAAAAAAGGGCATCGGTTGGTGCGCCATGCCAGCCACAATCATGAGACCAGCTTAAGAGTGGCGCCCCACTCGATGCCCGACTACCAAATCGTTAACAATCGAATGTGCTACACCGGGCACGCCACTGTGGGCAAGCCTCGTCGCTCGTCAAAACCAAAGACGATGTTGGCGCACTGGACCGCCTGACCGGCAGCACCCTTGCACAGATTGTCGATCGCTCCCGTCGCCACCAGCACGCCCGCGCGCTTGTTGAGTGCAAGGCCGATCTGGGCAGCATTGGTGCCGACGACCGAGGCCGTCTTGGGCTGCTCGCCGGCATCGAGCACGCGCACAAAGGTGCGACCGGCGTAGAACTGTCTGTAATGGTCGACGACATCCTCAAGGGTCAAGGTATCGATAGCCTGCGGCGTAAGCGGCATCGTCACCGTAGAGAGCAGACCGCGCTTGAGCGGTGCCAGGTGCGGGGTGAAAACGATGTGGTCGGCTAGGCCAAGAATCTGCTCGATCTCGGGCGTATGGCGATGTTTTCCTGCGCCATAGGCCTCCAGGTTCTCGTCTGCACTGCAAAAACGCGTACGGGCGTTGCAGGACTTACCGGCACCCGTTACACCGCTGATAGCGTCAACGATCACGGGTCCGCTCTGGGCAACCCAGCCGGCGCGCACGGCAGGCGCGGCGGCAAGGCTCGTTGCGGTGGGATAGCAACCGGCGCAGGCGACCAGTACGGGCTTGCCGTCGGCGTGGTCGGATGCAGCGGTCTCCAAATCCTGGCAGAATAGCTCGGGCAGACCAAAGGCGCGGCTCTTGAGTAGCTCGGGGCTCGTGTGCTCGGCGGCATACCAGGCCTCAAAGGTGGCCGGATCGCTCAGGCGATAGTCGGCCGAGAGGTCAATGCAGGAGACTCCCGCGGCAAGCAAGGCGGGCACCTGTGCCATGGCGGCCGTGTGCGGCACGGCCAAAAAGACCGCGTCGCAGTTCTTGAGCTCGTGGGCATCATGCGTCGTAAAGGCAAGATCGCTTACGCCGGTGAAGCTCGGGTACACCGCAGACAGCGGCTGGCCGGCATCGGCGTTGGACGTAATGGCAACAAGTTCAAACTCGGGATGACCGAGGACGAGGTGAATGAGCTCGGCGCCGGCATATCCAGCCGCACCGACGATTCCAACCTTTACAGACATATCAGACTCCTTGTCTGCAGTTATGCACCAATACGCATCCTGCAGCCGTCGTTATGAAGTAGGTTGAAACTTTAGCACCAGAAGATGCATTTATACGCAAATCTTTTGCATATTCATGCATTGAAACAGTCACGACACATTCACTCAAAGGAGTTGACAAATAAACACGGACCCCATATTGCCCAGTGCGCCTTGCGGTGACGTTGCAATGTGGGGCCCGCTACATGCGAGAATTTGAATTGTCGAAGCTTGCTGAGAGACTCGTTTAGAGCTCGACCGGCACCCATTCGTCATGGTTGCAGATAAAGGCCTCGGGTTCCTCCACGCTAAAGAAGACGAGCGTGGGATCGTTAGGCCCCTCATAGTGCTCGCCCAGGCGCTCTAGATGCTTCCACCCAGCTTCGCGCATTTCGCCTAAAGCCCGGTCATCCAAGCCGGCACGCCCGCGCAAGATGAGCCAGCCATGGCCCGGCCACCAACTCGTGGCCTCAAAGCGCTGGTTTTGCAGCAGCTCTTGCCACACATCTTTGGTGCGCGCTGTTACAAACCACAGCTTGCCGTCCTGGATCTGCGCAAACGAAAACGGACGCACATGAGGCTGTCCGTCAACGCTCGTCGCCAAATACCATGCCGGCACCGACGTCAGATACTCCAACACCGTATTCAATCCGTCCATGTGTCCTCCTGGCGCTAGCTAATTCGGAACGGGTAGTTAATTTGAGACGCTCTAGAGCTCCAGGCGCTCCTCGCTGCCGTCGATATCACAGAAGCGCGCGGCAATGTTGCGGACCGAAAAGAAAGCAAGGCGGCCGTCGTTGGCACTCTCGTGTTCCTCGCCGATGCCCACCATGTGCTTAAAACCCGCTTGACGCACCTTGTCGCTCGCAACCGCGTCGTCCTCAAGTGCGGCCTCGCCGGTCAACACGATCCAACATTCCCCCGGCTTCCAGCCCGAGAGCTCAAACTTGGGATTCGCACTCAGCTCCGCCCACACATCCTTGTCGCGCGACGTGCAAAACCACAGCTTACCGTCATCGACCATGGCAAACGAAAACGGCCTCACGCGAGGCTGATGCCCGTCGGTCACATCGGTCGTGGCCAGATACCACGCCGGAATGCGCCTGAGATACGAACAGGCGCGCTCAAGCTGAGCCGTGCGGTCGTTGTCGGTCATAGGGACCCCTTTCTTGCGCTCGAATCGCGCCTAAACAAGTTGAAGGTTGACGACGATGACACACGCAAACAGCAGCATCGTCACAACCGCAGCCAGCGCATCCCCGCGGCGAAATGCAAGTGCATGCAGACGCGTGCGGCCCTGCTCGCCGTGATAGCAGCGTGCATCCATGGCGGCAGACAACGTCTCGGCATGACGGAACACGCCCGTGAACAGTGGAATCGCCACACTGCCGAGCATACGCACGCCGCCGAGCGGGCCACCCGTTACGCGTGCACCGCGGCTTGCCTGCGCGTCCGCCGTCTGCTTCATCTCGGTGGCAAACTGCGGCATAAAGCGCAACGCGATGCCCATGATCATGCCGAGCTCATGCGCAGGGAGCCCCACGCGCGCAAACGGTGCGAGCAGACGCTCAAAGCCCGCGGTGAGGTCGAGCGTAGGCGTGGTGAGCGTAATGGCGCTCATGCCGGCCATCATCAAGCTCAGGCGGCACGCCATAAAGGCGGCGGAATGCAGCGAGCCCTCGCTTATCTGCAAAAAGCCAAGCTGCCACAGAATGCGCCCGCTCTGGTCGGAAAACAGGTTGAGCACTGCGACCACCACGACAATCGCCAGCAATGGTGCCATCGATGATAGGACCCGGCGCAACGGCACCCGGGACACGGTATAGATCAGGACAACGAAGATTGCGACCGGGGCCAGTCCGCGGAAGCTGCTGACCGTGAGCGTCGTGATCAGAAACACAAAGCCCAAGAGCAACTTAGTTCGCGGGTCCAGGCGGTGGATCGCACTATCGCCGGGATAGTAGCTGCCAAACGAAAACGCCTCCATTAGCAGCCCTCCTCTCGCGCGACCATCTTGGATTTAGCAATGTCCGCGACGTTAGAAGGACCGTCTGAGCGACCGATCAGCAAATCTGCCAACTCGTCGGCCAACGACTCAACCGTATAGAGCCCACCGCGACGCAGCGGCACGCCCGCCTCCGTAAGCGCCAGCGCCATACGCTGGGCGGCGGGAACGCCCAAGCCGATCGACTTGAGCTCATCGGCACGCGCAAACACCTGCGCGGGGGTTCCCTCGGCAAACACCGCGCCTTCGTTCATTACGACGATACGGTCGCAGCAATTGGCCAGGTCATCCATGCTGTGCGAAACCATGACAACGGTCAGGCCATCGCGGTGAAGTCGATCGATAAGCTCAAGGAAATCCCTGCGCGCAGCCGGATCGAGCCCCGCCATGGGTTCATCGAGCACCAGGACTTCGGGCTCCATGGCGAGCACGCCGGCGAATGCCACACGCCGTTGCTGACCGCCCGAAAGCTCAAAGGGACTCTTGTCGCCGACCGTGGAAAGATCGAGGCCCACGCGCGTAAGCGATGATGCGACACGGCGTGCGACCTCGTCTTGTGGCAGGCCAAGGTTGTGCGGACCAAACGCCACGTCCTGCGCCACGGTTTCGGCAAATAGCTGGCGCTCGGGATACTGAAACACCACGCCAACCTTGGCCTTAACCGTAGCGGCGTCTTTCTTGTTTGACAGATCGAGCCCCAGCGCGCGAACGGATCCCTCCTGGGGGCGAATCAAACCGTTGAGATGCTGGACCAGCGTCGACTTACCCGAACCGGTATGACCTGCCAAGCCCAGGAACTCGCCGCGACGCACCGCCAGCGATACATCGCGCAGCGCCCACGGGCTGCTGGGGTCGTTTCCCCAGAGGGCCTGTTTGTTCGATTTGCCCGCAGTGGCCGAGCGCTTATGCCAGCGGCGGCGCTCGCGGGCGCTCAGCGAGTAACTATGCGAGAGGTGCGAAATCTCGATGACGGGCTCCGACGCGGCTGTCCCGTCGGTTGCAGAGGAGGCGTTGTCGAGCACACGAGAATCGGATGCAGAAGGCCGCCCTGCGGTGTCTTCCCCACTCCGGTCGGCATATGCCTGCGCAATCTCGGCGACCATATCCACCTCGCGCACCTGCGCATGAACGGGCACGCCCTTCGCACGAAGCGCCGTGCCCAAGCAGCACGACGCCGGCATATCCAAGTTGAGCTGCGCAAGTTCGTCCGCCCGTGTCAAGATTTCCTCGGGCGTACCGAGCATGGCAACGCGCCCCGCCCGAAATACCGCGACACGATCGGCCTCGGCGGCCTCTTCCATAAAGTGCGTAATCATCACGATGGTCATGCCGCGATCGTGCAACGCGTGGCAAGCCTTCATGAGGCCCTTGCGTCCACGCGGATCGAGCATTGAAGAAGCCTCGTCCAATATGAGCACGCGCGGTTCCATGGCGAGCACACCGGCAAGCGCCACACGCTGCTTTTGACCGCCCGAAAGCGCATGGGTCTCGTGGCGCTCAAAGCCCACCAGGCCCACGCCCTTCAGCGCCTCGCGTACCCGCTGCGCAATTTGTGCCGATGGCACGCCAAGGTTTTCGGGACCAAACGCAACGTCATCTTCGACAAGCGTTGCCACCAGCTGGTCATCTGGATTTTGGAATACCATGCCCGCGGTCGAACGAATGTCGTAGACCAGCTCGGGGTCGGACGCATCCATGCCGTTGATGCGTACCGTGCCCGCATCGGGCTGCAACAGTGCATTCAGATGCTTGGCAAACGTCGACTTGCCCGATCCATTGCCACCGAGGATGCAGAAAAACTCCCCGTCCTCGATGTTCAGATCGACGCCGTCGAGTGCCGGTACGGCACCGTCATAGCTAAAGGAAACGCCCCGACACTCAATCATGCGCGGCCTTTGACCTGGTCCTTTTTAGGCGTGATGAGGTTGGAGACCGCCTTGTACACTGCAAGCGTCAATACCGAGTTAAGGACAGTCTTGATAAGGTTGAACGGCAGCACGGCGGGAATCATGAGCGGGGCGATCACATCGACCGAGCCATACCAGAACCAAACACCAATGGTAAGGTTTGCGACCATAGACAACGCCGTAGCGGCAATGACGCCGAGCGCTAGGCCAATCACGGCACCCTTATAGGTATGCATCTTCTGGTAGACGATAGCCGCGGGCAGAATGTAGCCCAGCGTGGCAACCAGGTTCATAAGCGCGCCGACCCAGTCACCCGTGGTGAGCGCATGGATAACGATCGCCATGGCGGCAACAGCAGTGCCGGCGCCAGGGCTATACGCAAAACCGCACACCATCGCCGGCACCAGCGACGGGTCATACGTCAAAAACGGCGCCGAGGGAAGAATGGGCAGCTGCACGTACATAAACAGGGCGCCCAAGGCGCACATCAGCGCCATGGTAACGAGCTGTTTGGTGCTCCACCTATTCGTGTTCTCAAAATGGATATGCTGCGACTGTTCAGACATAAGATCACCTGCCTCTTTCATCCGGACTCTAACCGTTGGTACTGGAATCTCACCAGTTCAGCCGGCATGCGAACCAACACACGCTCGGGTCGCGGACTCATCGGCTCGGTCGCAGACGCCTCGCCTGCTCCGCGGCACCCCTTTGGCACCGCCCGATTTACCGCCAGTGGGGAATTCCACCCCGCCCTGAAACAGCACTTGCAAGTGTAGCACGAGCAATCGTTCGCGCAAGTATGCCGAGGGTAATTTGTGGTGGGGATCAGTTGCCACAACAACCACGTTCCCCACCCATCCCAAAGTAGCGCGCCTTTCGCGCAAAGCGCGAAACAGCGAAGGGGACAAGCCACTGCAACAACCACATCCTCCACTCGCCCCAAAGCGGCGCGCCTTTCGCGGCAAAGCCGCGAAACAGCGACCGGGACACGTATTCCCAACAACCAAGTCCTCCGCCCACGCCGACCTCAAGGCCGTAAACGCAGGGAATCCGGGGGCGTGACGGGGGCTTCCCTCCGGAACATTCCGCACTGATATCTTCTGTATTGAAGACGTCGAT
>NZ_QSTE01000014.1:32067-63973 GCF_003438115.1 Collinsella sp. OM08-14AT | reverse complement strand
GACGGCGCGCCCTCGCGAGGGGACCGCCGTGAGGTTGGTGAGGCGCCCGGCAGCGCGCTCCTCGTCCACGGCGAGCCCGCAGACGATGGCGGACATGAGCGGCATGAGGGCGCCGAGGAACTGGGCGTAGGCGTCCGCGCCCAGCGCCGGGTCCCATCGGGTTACGGAGAAGTACTCGCCGCAGGCAAGACCGGCCGCCAGGCCGCAGGCGAGGTGCACCGCCGCGAGCGGGGAGCGCGCCAGGCGCAGGGCCTCGGAGAGCAGGGCCCGCGGGAGAGTCATGCGCGGCGTCGGGTCGGAGAGTCGTGTCATGGCCATCACCTCTCCTCGGAGCGCGCGAACCAGGCCGCGCCCGCCGCCGTGAGCGCGGCGAACGCGAGCGCGCAGACCGCAAGGCCCGCCAGCGTGAGCATGCCGTCCGCCATGAGCGCCCCGCCGAGCGCCATGTCCGCCGCGAGCGGCTCGCCGCTCGGCAGCACGGGGATGAAGCTCGTGGGGATGACCATGTTCGCCGACGGCGGAAAGAGCTGCGGCAGCGGCACCAACGACCAGGCGAACCCACCTACGAGTTGCGCGGCGAGCGGGCAGAAGATGCCCGCGAGCATGCCGAGCCGCGCCGTGAGGAAGAGCCCTGCGGGGATCATCCACGCCGCGGTCACCGTGTTGGCGAGCGCGCAGAGGAGCATCGTGAGCGTGCCCGCGGCCGTGAGACCCTGCGAGGAGAACGCCGATCCCGCGAGGTAGATGCCGAAGACCACGAGGTTCGAGAGCGTGCAAAGAGCGAGGCACCAGAGCGCCTTAGCCCACCAGGCTCGCCCGAGCGGGAAGCCCAGGCCCAGAAGCCCCCGCATCCGCGTGCGAGCGTCCGCCCGCGCGACGCACGCCACCACGAGCGAGAGAGACACGGGCAGGAAGAGCGCGTACCAGTAGTTCCACGCGCTAAAGATCTGCACGCCCCGGTAGGGCATCGCGCCGAGCAGCGGCATCGGCAGCGCCATGAGCACGGCCAGGCGAACCGGTGCCGCGTGGCGCGACTTCAGGGCCTCGGCGCGCAGGCCCGCGAGCAGGCCGCCTTTCTCACCCGTCATGCCGCCACCTCCCCGCGCGCTCGTCGCCCTTCCCGGCAGAAGCTCATGAAGAGTTCCTCGAGGTCCTGTCCGGGACGAAGCGCATCCTCGTAGGCGAGGCGCCCCCCGCAGATGATGCCGATGGTGTCCGCCATCTGCTGCACCTCGGAGAGGATGTGGCTCGAGACGATCACCGTCGTACCCGCCGCCGCGAAGCCGCGGATCTGGTCGCGCAGCTCCTCGATGCCGATGGGGTCGAGGCCGTTGGTGGGCTCGTCGAGCACGAGCAGGCGTGGCCGGGCGATCAGCGCCAGTGCGAGCCCCAGGCGCTGCCGCATGCCCATCGAGAAGCGCCCGGCGCGCTTCTTCCCGGTGTCCGCGAGGTCCACGGCGGCGAGCACCTCATCTATGCGGCTCTCGGGAAGGCCCAGCAGCGTGGTGCGCACGCGCAGGTTCTCTCGCGCGGTGAGGTTGGGGTAGAGCGGCGCCTCCTCGATGAGGCTGCCGATTGCGTAGAGGTCCTCGCGGCGCCAGGCGTGCCCGGCAAAGAGGATCTCCCCGGCCGTCGGCCGCAGCATCCCGCAGATCATCTTGAGCGTTGTCGACTTGCCGGCGCCGTTGGGACCGAGCAGCCCGTACACCTCGCCCTCGCGGATATGAAGGCTCACATCGGCCACGGCGTCCTGCGCCTGGTCGCCGCGGCCGAAGCGCTTGGTGAGCCCACGCGTCTCGAGCATGTAACCCATGGGTTTATCCTTTCTCTTCCGGGAGCGCGGGCCGAGTCACCGTGCCCGCGCGCCTTACCTTTCGGGTTCACCATCCATGGTGGGGCGCGTTTCTAACGAAGCCGTAACGGCCGTTGGGCTCTTTTGGCGCCAACCCTTCTCGACCCGCACATCATGATTAATTTGCTTAAGGCAACAACTTTCCCGATCGATGTAATCACCGAATCAAAACGTGTACATCAGCCATCAAAGATGCCGAAAAATGTCATATTTGGAGGCTGATGTACACAAATGCAGAATCCCGCACAACCCAGTAGCATCCTCCATATGTCTGGACTCTCTATGCATACGCTGGATAGACATCGCCGGAACGGGTATAGTATCGAAAGTTTTGTCGTTAACCAGCGGGGGAGTCCTGTGGGCATCAAAAAGAAGATCAAAAAGGAGCTTATCGGCACTTCCGATTACCCGTCGAATAAGATCTTTACGATCTCCAATTTCATCACCTTTACGCGCCTGATCCTCACCCTGGTATTTCTGTACCTGTTTGTGACGGATAACAACCGCGTCATCGCCATCGTTATCTACGCCGTTGCCGCCTCTACCGACTGGATGGACGGTCAGATCGCCCGCATGACCAAGACGGTCTCGTGGCTCGGCAAGGTCATGGATCCCATCTGCGACCGTGCGCTGCTGTTCACCGGCGTACTTGGGCTGGTGGTTCGCGGAGAGTTGCCAATCTGGGTCTGCGTGCTCATTATTGGCCGCGACATCTATCTGGGCATCGGCACGCTTATCGTGCGTCATTATCACCGTCGCCCCATCGATGTCGTCTTTCCCGGAAAGATTGCCACTGCACTGCTCATGACCGGCTTCTCGCTCATGCTGCTCGGGTTCCCCGTTATTGACGGCCTGCATCTTTTACCTTCAACCCTTACGGCCTTCCCGGGCCTCAACGGAAGCTCGGTGCCCCTCGGCATCTTCTTTGTGTACGGCGGCGTGATCTTCTCCATGCTCACGGCTGTCATCTATTCCATTAAGGGCGGAGTGGCCATTAAACAGGCTCTCGCGCATCCCGAGGACGAGGACATCGACTTTCTGAACCCTGAAATCGAAGACTGATTCGTTGGGGTATGATTACGTACGGTTCATTATTTGCGGCACGTCCGCGATAAGTTAGGGGTTGTCATGGACAACATGGTTAACAATATGCCTCAGAATGATAAGGCTGCTGACGCTACCTGCGTATTCCGCGTGCCTTCAAGCGACGTCACCGTTCCCGACCTCATGGCCAACGTGCGCATCACCGCACCCGTTCTGTCCATCGTCAAGGGTCCGCAGACTGGTGCCGCCTTTGAGCTCGAGGACAACGTGACCACCATCGGCCGCGATCCTGCGAACGGCATCTTCCTCAATGACATGACCGTTTCGCGTAGCCACGCGCGCATTATTCGCGAGGGCCTCGGCGCTCGCATTGAGGACCTGGGCTCGCTCAATGGCACCTGGGTCGACGGCGCCATTGTCAACGCGGCCCCGCTGCACGATGGTTCTTCCGTCCAGATCGGTACGTTTACGCTCATCTACCACGAGAGCACGCCGGAGCGCATCGAAACCGGTGAGTAGGGCATGGCCGAACGCAACTATCTGAGTATCGGCCAAGTCGTCAACCTTCTTCGAGGCGCATACCCCGATCTTTCGAACTCAAAAATTAGATTTCTAGAAGATGAGGGGCTCATTACCCCTCATCGTACGCCTAAGGGATACCGTCAGTACTCTAAGGAGGACGTTGATCGCCTGGAGGTCATTCTGCACTTGCAGAAGACCCGCTACATGCCGCTCAACGTGATTAAGCAGCGCTTGGAAAACGCCACGGACCTGTCAACGCTCGCCTACGAGGTGGGCTTGCTGTCCGATGTTCCGCTCAAGACGGAGCCCAAGGAGACTAAGCAAAAGCTGCATCCCATCGAGACCATTCCCGATATGCTGGGCGTCGAGATTTCGTTTATCCGCTCGCTCGCCGAGAACGACCTCATTCGCATCATCAAGAGTCCGCAGAATCGTGAGCTCGTCGATGGTCGCGATTTTCCAATCATCCGCTACTGCTCCGAGCTGTCACGCTTCCATATCGAGCCCCGCAACCTGCGTCAGTACGTGTCTTCCGCCAACCGCGAGTCCTCGATGTTTGAGCAGGTGCTCGTGAGCATGCTCGGCATGGATACCTCCGATGACGAGCGCGACGCCAAGCTCGAGCGTGCGTTTAAGAAGCTTCACGACCTGACCGAGGGTGTGCACACCGCGCTCCTTAAGAACCGTGTCTTTGAGTCGCTCAACGCCGTGGTCGAGGATGCCGATATCGATGCTCTCGATGAGGAGATCGCGCGTTCCGAATCCACCAAGGCCAAAAGCGATGGGGCAAGCGTCCCCGCGGTTGCCGCGCACGAGGAGTCGCTCGTGCAGCCGTCCAAGGTCTTCGTCCCCTCGCATAGCTCGTCTGCTAACACGGGTAAATAACCGCCGTCCACCCGGCAATCCATGAAAGGTCACGCCATGTACGACTTCGAATCTCATATCGTCGATATCCCCGACTATCCCGAGCCCGGAGTCGTCTTTAAGGACATCACGCCGCTCTTTGGCAATCCCGAGGCCCTGAAGGCCATGGTGGATGCCCTGGCCGAGCATTTTGCCGACATGGGCATTACCAAGGTCGTAGGACCCGAGGCCCGCGGCTTTATGGTCGGCGTTCCCGTGGCCGTCGCCCTGGGTGCCGGCTTTGTTCCCGCACGTAAGCCGGGTAAACTGCCGCGCAAGACGGTCAGCGAGAGCTACGAGCTCGAGTATGGAACGGATTCTATCGAGATTCACGCCGATGCTATCAGCTCTAAAGATACCGTGTTGATTCTGGACGACTTGGTCGCGACGGGCGGAACCGTCGAGGCAACAGGTAAACTGGTGCGAGATATGGGCGCGAAGCTTGTGGGTTACGGTTGTATCCTTGAGCTTGCGTTTCTCAACCCGCGCAAGAAGCTCACGCCTTCTAACGAGGACATTGAGCTCTTTAGCCTGGTAACGGTGGACTAGCCGCTACCCTTAGATACCGGAAAGGAAGCTCCATGCGCACAGCAAACACGCACAGAAACATGGCACGCTGCGCTGCTACGGCAACCCTCGCTTGTGTTTTGGGCCTGGGCCTCGTGGCTCCGGCCTACGCCGATACCGCATCCGACCTTGCCGCTGCTCGTACCAAGCTCGAGCAGATCGGCACGCAAACCCAGCAAATTCATGAAGAACTCTCCGCACAGACGCAGGAGCTTGATCAGACTGCAGGCGAGATCACGCAAAAGCAGCAAGAGATCGCCGAAGGCCAGGCCAAGCTCTCTAACTACGTTGCCGGTGAGTACAAGACCGGCGGTCTGAGCCTGCTTCAGGTTTTGACGGGCGTCGACGATCTGGGCGACATGCTCAACCGTCTCTTCTACTACGGCAAGGTGTCCGACAAGCAGGCCCAGACCATTCAGGATGTCAAGGACCTTAAGCAGCAGCTCACCGATAAGCAGACCGAGCAGGAGAAGAACGTAGCCGCGACGCAGAAGAAGGTCGACGAGCTCAATGCCCAGCAGGCTGAGGCCCAGAGCGTCGTGAACTCCCTGGATTCTCAGCTGCAAGCCGAGCTTGCCGCCGAGGCCGAGGCCAACGCCGCGCTGCAGGCTGGCATAAATGCCAGTACTGCCGAAAAGGCCACGGTGAGCAACGACACCGCCGTTACGACCGAGAACACCAACAATGGTGGCGGAACGACCAACAACGGCGGCAACACGCCCGCGCCCGCTCCGGCTCCTGCTCCCACGCCGCAGCCCGTGACGCCCGCTCCGACTCCGACGCCTTCCGCACCGAGCCAGTCCGTTGACGGCGGTACCGTTGTTTCGCGCGCCTACAGCAAGCTCGGATACGCTTATTCCTGGGGCGGCATTGGACCGAACAGCTTTGACTGCTCCGGTTTTGTAAGCTATTGCCTCACGGGCCGCTACTGCCGCCTGGGCACCACCGGCACCTTCATGGGTTGGACCCGTGTGTCCGATCCGCAACCCGGCGATGTTGTGGTTAACTCCTACCATACCGGCATCTATATCGGTAATGGTCAGATGATCCATGCTTCCGACTACAAAACCGGCGTTATCATCAGCTCCGTTGCAGCCGGTATGAACAACAACTACATCTTCGTACGCTACTAATTTATTACTACAGCGAACGAACGTGGGCCTCGCGATCTTGAGTCACGAGGCCCATTCTTTTTGCGCCTACCGTTTGCCTTATGAACAGAACGGCTATCTAGTATTCAAAACTAGATAGCCGTTCAATTTATGAGAAAGACGGCTATAATTGTTGAGGAACAATTAGAAAGGACCCTCAATGAGCTGGGCACTTATCTCCGATTCGAGCTGCAATCTTCGCGATTGGCAACCGACTGCACCCCGTACCACCTTTGCATTCGCACCCCTCAAAATTCGAGTGGGGGAGCGTGAATTCATCGATGACCTTTCGCTCGATGTTCATGAGCTCAACTGCGCTGTTCAGGCGGAGACGAACGCTTCTTCGAGCGCTTGTCCCAGCGTAGGGGAGTGGGCCGAGCTCTTCAAATTGGCAGACAAGACCATCTGCATGCCAATCTCTGAGGGCGTGTCGGGCAGCTACAACGCAGCAGCCACGGCTCGCGATATGGTTCTTGCCGAGGAACCGGACCGCAATATTCATCTTGTCAATTCGCGCGCAGCTGGCGGCAAAATGGACCTCATTTTCTTGCTGTTCGACCGCTATCTTGCAAGCAATCCGGATGTCTCATTCGAGGACGCTTGCGCATACTTCGATAGCCTTGAGCAGAACAGCAAAATCCTCTTCAGCTTGTGCAATTACGAAAACCTGGCCAAAGCCGGACGTATCCCTAAGGCAGCCGGCGTCATTGCCAACAAGCTCAATATCCGCATTTTGGGCACGGCGAGCGAAGCGGGCAAAATTGAACTCGTTGGGCACACCCGCGGCGAAAAGAAGATGCTCACCAAGATTGTCGACACCATGGAGGCCGAAGGCTTTACCGGCGGCGAGGTCGTTATCGACCATGTCGAGAATGAGGCGGGCGCTCAGGCGCTTGCCAGCCGCATTGCGGAGCATTGGCCCGGCTCCAAGACGATTATCATGCCCTGTAACGGGCTAGATTCATACTATGCCGAGATGCACGGCCTCATTATCGGCTACGGTATGGGCGTGGCGTCGGGCCGATAATATCCAACTAGACAAACGTACGGGCGGGATAAGGAGCCATTGGCTCTTTATCCCGCCCGTCTTATACCTCGGTTAGCTATTAAACCCATTGAACTTGAGATAGCTCATCAGATACGCCTTCGAAACGAAGGACGATACCGCACTGCGCACGAGCAGCGATTCGCGCGTAACCTGATGTGCGGTATCGGGCACGGGAGTCTGCTCAACAGAAAACGCCGCACGAATCGATGCCTCGAGCTGATCGACAACATAATCGAAAGCCGTCGGAGCGTCGTAGCTCAAGCGCTGAATATTAAAGAGCGCCTGAACCGCTGCGATGGGCAGCACCTGCTTAAAGATACAAATGGCGATGAGACGCGCAATCTGCTCACGGCCATACTGCTTTTTAACGGGAGCAGGAACGAGGCCGACCTTCACATAGTTATTGATCATCGACGGCGTTATAACGGGCTGCTCTACGCAAATGGAAAGCGGCTCCATCCACAGTGCAACATACTCAATGACCTGATCGCGATAGAGCGTTACGTTGGGCAGCTGGTCATAGCGTGGCAGGCTCAACGCGTTGAGTTTACCCACCATATCGGACTGAATAAATGCATCCGGCAGAACCGTCGGCTGAATATCCTCAGGCTTAATGCTGACCGACGTATCGGACATCGGGATAACATGTTTAGCGTGGTTCATAAGAGGCCTCCGTTCGTTTTCTATATTGTATTCTAGGTTATCTAGTTTTGCATACCACATAGTCGCCAAGTAAAAGTGGTTGGACAGCACATTGATGCACCGTCCAACCACTTTGTGTAAAGATAGCAACCTTACATAAGATATATTATCGTACTTATCCGCGTAGGAAAGCGTATGAGCTGGTTGCCGCTATGGCTCCGTCCGAAACGGCGGTCACAACCTGGCGTAAACGCTTGGAACGGATATCGCCGGCTGCGAATAAGCCGGGCGTACGGGTAGCCATCGAATCGTCGGTGACAATGCCGCCGTCGGGAGCCAGATCGACGAGATGCTCAACCAGCTCGGTATGCGGCTGCGTCCCCGTAAAGACAAAGATGCCAAATGAGCCAGGTTCAAAGGACTCAGTGTGCATTTCACCAGTCGCATTGTCCTTGAACGTAATGGTTGTGGGCATCGCTTCACCAGAAAGCTTAACAATACTAGTTTGGTACCTAACTGAAATGTTGTCCTTTGCAAGCACCTTATTCACAACGCCCTCGGGTGCACGGAACTGATCGCGACGCAGCACGATGGTCACGCTGCTGGCAATGTCGGAAAGGAACAGCGCCTCCTCGCATGCTGAATTGCCGCCTCCGATAACAAAGACCTGCTTGCCGCGGAAGAACATACCGTCACATGTTGCGCAATACGAAACGCCACGACCGCGATACGTGTCCTCGCCAACAAAACCCGCAGGACGCGGTGTGGCGCCCATGCACGCAATGACGCTCTTGGCCGTTGTGTCACCCATATCATGATGGATGGTAAATTGAGCCGCATCGGCATCGTAGTCGACGCCTGTTACCATACTCCATTCAACCTGAGCCCCCAGGCCTTCAGCATGCTGTTGAAACCGCTCACCAAGTTCGGCACCGCTCAGCAGCGGAATGCCAGGATAATTCTCAATCTCGTTGCTCGTGGCAATCTGTCCGCCGGACATGCCCTGCTCAAGAACGGTTGTCGTAAGATTGGCGCGCGCCGCATAAATGGCGGCAGCATAACCCGCGGGACCGCCGCCGATAATCGCAACATCGATTGTCTGATCGGTAATCATGAAGAGTCCTCTCGTCGAAACGTTGTCGTTCTTTGCGCTCATACCCAAATTTACGTGAACGTGACACTCATGCACTACAATGATAAATCCGTGTTACAACGTCGAAGGGGAGTTATCGATGGATCAGACGCAGACGAGCGACGACGCTCCCCTGCTCACGCTTAGCACTCCCCAATCGGAGCAAACCACGCTCCTGGATCAGCAAAAACCTCTCGTGACCATCGTGCACGCCTCGGTTGGCTCGGGCCACAAGGCCGCCGCAAATGCGATTGCGCAGGCATTCGACCTCATCCGCGGCACCAATGGTATCCCCGAGGATGTTGAGATTGAAGTGCTCGATATCCTTGATTTTGGACGTATTAAATTCGACGGCAATAAGACCGCGGCTTCTTTTACGGGAGCCACGCGCCCCATTTACGACCTGACCTGGCGATATACGCTTACGGGACATCTGCTCTGGGGTGGTGGCACGGCATGGTCGAGAATTATGTTCCCCGCCTTCAACGATTATATTCGTAGCCGCAGGCCCATAGCCGTGGTCGCAACGCACATCACAGCAGCCAATGTTGCCGTGGGCGCCCGCGTAATTACGGGTATCGATTATCCGGTCATCTGCGTACCGACCGACTACGAAGTCGAGGGATGGTGGCCCCACAAGGACACCGATTTATTCTGTGTTGCCAACGAATTTATGGCCGAAACGCTGCGTCCGCGCAAGGTGCTCGAGACAAAGATTCGCATTACCGGCATTCCTATTCGCGCCGGATTCGACACGGATTACGATCGCGAGGAAGAGCTAGCTAAGTTCAACCTCCCCACCGACAAGACCGTCGTGCTGGTAATGGCCGGTGCCAGCTTGCCTCAACCGTACGTTCGCTTTCGCGCGGAGATGGACCGCACCCTCCCCTTCCTACGCAGCTTCGAAGACATGCACTTTGTCTTTTTGCCGGGCAAAGACACCGAATATGCCACCCGCCTCAAAACGCTCTTCGACGCCATGAAGCTCGAAAACGTCACGGTTCTGGACTATGTCGATGATATGGCAGCGCTTATGCACGGCTGCGACCTGGCAATTCTCAAATCGGGCGGACTCACCGTCACCGAATGCCTGTGCGCACACCTGCCGATGATCCTGCTGGGCAAGTCCTATGGCCAGGAAAAGGCCAACACCACCATGCTCACCGGCATGGGCGCCAGCATGCATGTCACCACCGCACGAGAGCTCATCGTTACCCTACGTCACTTGCACGATCATCCCGAATCACTCAAAGCCCTACTCATCAACGGCGAAGTACTACGCCGCCCCCACGCAGCCGAAGACATAGCCATCGCCGCCATGGAGCTCGTAGGCAAACCCCAAAAGCGCAAACGAGCCTTCTGCCGCTTCTACTGGGGCGAAAAACCTGCGCATATCAGGTAGCGTCTTAATGTCCGCTTACCTGCGGGAGGCCCCTATATATCATCCCATGCTCAAACATTCTCGCTTCGCTGCGAAACTGCGCGTGGGACGATATATAGGGGCCTCCCGCAGGTAAGCTGCGTTTACGTACTAGCAGCTATACCAGATTCCCCTCCAGTAGAATCTGCAAAGGGGAACCAGAAAATATAAATACAGTAAGTCGATGCGACAAAGGAGGCGTCCCTTTATCGCATCGACTTACTAGAAAAGTAAATATTGTTTCAAGCGAGTAACCGCCCGCCTGCCTCTCACACATATCGTTCCACGCGCAGTTTCGCAGCGAGCGAAGCGACGCGAGAATGTTTGAGCATGGAATGATATAGGTAAGCCCCGGGCGGGAGGGATACGAGCGCCCTAGGCGATGCCGCTGGAGCCGAAGCCTCCTTTGCCTCGGTCGGTTTCGTCTAGTTCTTCTACTTCTATAAGGTTGACCGTGGGGACTTCTTGGATGACGAGTTGGGCTATGCGGTCGCCTTTATTGATTTGAATGTTAATGGAGGGATTCAGATTGATGAGGATAACCTTGAGTTCTCCTCGGTAGTGGGCGTCGATGAGGCCCGGCGTATTGACTATAGACAGGCCCTGCTTGATGGCCAAGCCGCTGCGGGGCTGGACGAAGCCGGCGTAGCCATCGGGCAGGGCGATGGCCAGCCCCGTAGAGACCAGACGGCGTTCGAAGGGCTTCAGGACGCAGTCCTCGTTGGAGCGCAAATCCAAGCCGGCATCAGTGGGATGGGCGTATTTGGGAAGCTCGACGGTGGGATCGAGACGCTTTATGTTGACGGTAATGTTGGACATGGAATCACCTTAGCTTGTCGAGCTCTTGCAGAAACTCATCGACGTCTTTGAAATCGCGGTAGACCGAGGCAAAGCGGATGTACGCAACCTTGTCGATCTTGGCCAAGCGCTTGAGCACCATGTCACCCAACTCATGGGACGTGACGGCCGTCAGCGTGCGAGAGCGCAGCTCGACCTCGATGTCATCGATAATCTCATTGAGCTTCTTAGTGTCGATATCGCGCTTGATGGTGGCTCGCATCAAGCCGACGAGCAGCTTATTGCGATCGAACCGCTGCTTGGTTCCGTCTGACTTAATGACCTCGATAGGGTCCTCGCATCGCTCGAACGTTGTAAAGCGGTAGTTACACGAGCAACATTCGCGGCGACGCTTAATGGTGTTATTTGACTCCTGCATACGGGAATCAACGACGCGGGTATGTGCCTTGCCGCATTTGGGACAGCGCATGGTACCTCCTCTTAAACGATAACAAGGGTACCATGCGCAGCGCGATAATGATTACGAACGATCAGGAACCTTAAGATGCGCACCGGCGGCGAGCGAACCATGCTCCAGATGATTGACGCTACGGATCATGTCGGAAGTCTCTTGCGTGGAAAGGCCTTCGATTGGATATTCCTCGGCAAGCGACCAAAGAGAATCGCCAGGCTGAACGCGAATGGTCTCGTAGGTAATGTTGGAAACGGACTCGGCATACGCGGCGTGACGAGCGCTAAAGACCGACATAGCGAGGACAAAGAAGAGCGTAAGCGCAACGGCGACGGCGACAATCGTCGGAACCTTCGGGGCAACGCGGGCCGGCGCGACTACAGCCTGCTGATTGCGCGCAGGCTTTACGGTCAAAGGCTGAAAGCCGGAGCGGCCACCCTGAACAACCGTAAAAGTGGGTTCTGCAGGCGTCTCGAGCTTAAGGGCGAGGTTTCCCTGGACCATATTCGTTACGTTCATCATGTTCTCCTCTCGCGTGTTTTGCTGAGAACAGTTTTATCAAGCCGCGCGGACAAAAATGTCTAGCGCGAGAACGAATGTTCGGTTATTATTATCTTCGAACAGTTGTTCCTGTCAAGCAAAATTCGAACATTTGTTTGACATGGGTAGAGAGGATGCCCTGATGGCTCGCAAAATTACCAAGCGTCAGCAGCAAATTTACGACTTCATCAAGGAATATCAGCAGGAGAAGGGTTATCCGCCCAGCGTGCGCGAGATGGCTTCTGCCGTGGGCCTTTCCTCCCCCAGCACCGTGCACGCCCATCTCTCTGCCCTGGAGGCGCGCGGGCTACTCAAGCGCGATGCCACCAAACCGCGCGCCCTGGAACTCTTTAACGAGGATGGTTCCTCTGTCTCAATTTCTAAATCTGACGAGCCCACCGCACCTCGCGGAACGGTCTCGCTACCGCTCGTTGGTCGCGTCGCGGCTGGGATTCCCATTCTGGCCGAGCAGAATATCGAAGACACGTTTACTATCCCGACCGAAATCGCCACTGATCAGGGTTCCTTTATCCTTGAGGTGCATGGGAGCTCAATGATCAATGTCGGCATCTTCAATGGCGATTACATCATCGTCCGTGAACAAAAGAGTGCCATGAACGGCGAAATTGTCGTGGCCATGATTGATGGTTCGGCGACCGTCAAGACGTTCTACAAGGAGCAGGGGCGTGTGCGCTTGCAGCCCGAGAACGACACCATGGAACCTATTTATGCAACGAATCCCGTTATCCTGGGCAAAGTCGTCGGCTTGATGCGCCGGTTCTCGTAATGCAAAAACGCATAACCATATTTGATACCGTCCGCGGGTTTACGATGATTTCTATGGCAGGTTTTCACGCTTGCTATGATCTCGCCTACCTGTACGGCTGGGATATACCCTGGTTTACCCAGTCAGTCTTTCAAGACATCTGGCGCGCCAGCATCAGCTGGGTATTTTTGTTTATCGCCGGTTGGATGTGCACCCTTTCGCGCAACAATATCAAACGTGCCGCCAAATACGCCTTAGCAGCACTCGTTGTCTGGTTGGCAACAACACTTGTCTCAGTCGACGATTCGGTTAATTTTGGCATCATCTACTGCATGGCCGCATGCACCGGCATCGTAGCGTTGACCGATCCCGTCCTTAAGAAGATAGCGGCGAGATGGGGCATGCCCCTATGCCTTATGTTGTTCGCAATCACCTGGAGCATCCCCAAAACGATCTACCCTGTCCCCTACCTAGCGTGGCTGGGATTTCCGAGCCCTGGGTTTATCTCAGGTGATTACTACCCCATCATCCCGTTTATCTTTATGTATCTTGCAGGATACTTCGCCGCACACATAGCGCAGGGAATCGATAAGACCGTCCCTAGCTGGGCCTACGCCAACCCCCTGCCGGCGCTCGCCAGCCTTGGACGTCACGCTCTCCCCTTTTATCTGCTGCATCAGCCCATCATTCTGGGCATTTTGGAGCTCGTCTACTCGGTGCGATAACGCTCGAGCCGCGGTGCAATACGAGCCGGCAACTTCGCCACAATGCGAACGCCGTCCTCGAGATATTCCTCATGCAGAAGGGTTCCCTGCTCATGCACCAGCGTGATGAGAGCGCCCTCACGATACGGGATATCAGCGGAGAGCAATACATCGGTGGCAGCTGCCTCGCGAGCAATCCGGTCGACGAGATCGTCGAGGCCCTCGCCCGTTTGGGCCGAGAACAGAACGGCCTCCGGATAGCGACGACGGAAACTCAATCGATCGACGCTATCGAGAAGATCGATTTTATTGAATACGGTCAGCGTTAAACGCTCTCCGGCGCCGATCTCATCAAGCACGCGGTCGACAGCCTCCAGCTGCCGCTCATAGTCCTCGTCAGACGCATCTACGACTTTGAGAATTAGATCGGCACCCAAAACCTCGGACAGCGTCGATTTAAAGGCATCGACCAGACCATGGGGCAGCTTTTGAATAAAGCCGACGGTATCGGTAATCGTCATGCCGCGACCGCCGGGCAGACGATACGAACGCGTCGTCGGGTCGAGCGTAGCAAACAGCTTGTCCTGCGAAAGTACCGTAGAGCCGGTCAGACGATTGAGTAACGTCGATTTACCGGCATTGGTATAACCGGCTAACGCGACGCGAAACGCCGGTGACTCAATGCGACTCTTGGATTGGACATCGCGACGCTGTTCAACCTGCTTGAGCTCACGACGAAGCGCAGTGATCTTATTACGAATGAGGCGACGGTCGACCTCGAGCTGACTTTCGCCCTGACCAAAACGTGAGCCGATGCCGCCGCGCGTCTGCTCCTTGGCGAGATGGCTCCACATGCCACGCAGGCGAGGCAACAAATATTGAAGCTGTGCCAGCTGTACCTGCAGGCGTCCCTCACGCGTCTGAGCATGCAGGCCAAAGATATCCAGGATCAGTGCTGTACGATCGATAATCTTTACCGGCTCGCCCACGGCTTTCTCCAAATAGGATTGCTGCGAGGGGGTCAGGTCGTCGTCAAAAATAACGACATCGGCATCCATGCGATGCACCAGGCCGCACAGCTCTTCAACCTTACCGGAACCGATAAACGATTTAGGATACGGCTTTACCAAACGCTGCGACAAGCGTGCCACGCACCGGGCACCAGCTGTGTGAGCAAGACGCTCCAGCTCATCAAGCGAGCGATCGAGCGGCCATGCATTGTCGCGCCACTCAACACCAACTAAAATGGCACGCTCGGGCTCGGGTGCCGTGGGAACAAGGGGGAAACGGGCCATTAGGCAGCCTCAATACGATGCAGGATATCCTCAACGACCTCATCGATCGTACATTCATCCATATCAAACCACACGATACGGTCATCGCGCTTAAACCACGAAAGCTGACGCTTGGCATAACGACGCGAACGCATCTTAATGAGTTCGCGGGCCTCATCCATGCTCATCACGCCATTGAAAGCATCAATGATCTCTTTATAGCCAATTGCCTGCATCGACGTCAGGGCATCTCCCAGACCCTGGGCCATAAGACCGCGGACCTCATCGACAAGACCCTGCTCAAACATCAGATCGACGCGCAGATTAATGCGCTCGTAGAGCACCTCGCGATTACGCGTCAGACCAAACCATAGGGCATGATAATGCTCGCGCGGAACACTAAACTGACTTTTTTGTTGTGCATAGGAGATACCATCATCATGCATCTCGAGCGCACGAATCACACGGCGCACGTTATGGGGATGAATAACAGCAGCCGATTCTGGATCGCGCTCGGCAAGCAGGGCATGCAGTTCTTCCTCGCCAATACGCTCGGCAAGCTCCTGATAGCCCGCACGGCGATCGTCCTCAAGTTCACCCGAGGGAAAGTCCATCTCATCAAGGGCAGCCTTGAGATACAGCCCCGTACCTCCGCAAAAAACCGGCAGGCAACCCGAACCAAGGAGACGTTCAACATGCGCGCGAGCGTCAGCCTGATAAAGCGCAGCAGAATATGCTACACCCGGCTCTACAATGTCGACGAGACGCAGCGGCGCCGTACACTCATCGGGCGCCATCTTTGCGGTACCGATGTCCATGCCGCGATAGATTTGCATCGCATCGCACGACAGCACTTCGGACGAAAGACGAGCTGCCAAACGGTCGGCAACATCACTCTTACCAACCGCTGTCGGACCGACGATCGCAACGGCGGAAAGGCCTGCCCCGGGAGAAACCATTAGCGCGGCTCGCCCACAACGGAACCGGACAAATACCAGGTCTTGGCAACGTCAACGTTAACATCAACGATCTTGCCAACAAGCTGATCGATGCTGTAACCCTCGGGGATAGGCGCATGCACGGTCTGATTCTTGGGACTCTTGCCCAGCAGGACCGCATCGTTCTTTTTACTCGTTCCCTCAATGAGCGCGGGAACCACAGTATGAAGCTCACCCTGGTTATACTCGTGTGCCGTGGTCTCGATAACCTTAACCAGGCGATTGAAACGCTCGAGAATAACCTCATGCGGCGTAGGATCGTCAATCTCGGCGGCCGGGGTACCGGCGCGCTTGGAATAGATGAAGGTATAGGCCTGAGCATAGCGGACCGTCTCGGCAAGTGAGAGCGTCTGCTCAAAGTCTTCTTCAGTCTCGCCCGGGAAGCCAACGATAATGTCGGTCGAGAGCGCGATATCGGGCATGCGGTTGCGAATGCGATCGACCAGGCCCAGATAGTCCTCGCGTGTATAACGGCGATTCATCTCTTTGAGGATCCGCGTCGAACCTGACTGGACGGCCAGGTGCAGTTGCGGCATTACGGCAGGTGTCTCGGCCATGGCGTCGATGGTCTCGGGCAGCAGGTCCTTAGGATGCGAAGACGTAAAGAAGATGCGCTCCACGCCCGTATCGCCCACGGCACGCAGCAAATCGGCAAAACGCGGCTTGCCAAACAGATCGCGACCATATGAGTTAACGTTTTGGCCCAGCAGCGTAATCTCACGCACGCCCTGGCGCACCAGACCGGTCACCTCGTCGACAATCTCCTCGAAGGGGCGGCTCTTTTCGCGACCGCGTACGTACGGCACGATGCAATAGGTGCAGAAATTATTGCAGCCTGTCATGATGGGCACCCAGGCGTGATACTGGGTCTCGCGATGCCACGGCATGCTCATGGCGTCCGTATCCTCATGCTCATTGGTGCGGATATGACGCTTACCATCAAGGAACGCCTCGGCAATGAGCTCGGCCACATGTGCAATGGAATGCGTGCCAAAGATGACATTGACGTTATCGACGTTGGTGAGCAGGCCCTCGCCATCGCGCTGCGCGATGCAACCGCCAACGGCAACCACGCGCTTGCCCGAAGGCGAAGGCGGCAGGCTTTTGCAGGAATTGCACTGACCGTACAGGCGAGTATCGGCGGCCTCGCGCACGCAGCACGTCATGAAGACAACGATATCGGCATGCGCGGGATCGAACGCCATGAGGCAGCCATACGAATCAAGCAGACCGCTCACACGCTCGGAGTCGTGCTGATTCATCTGGCAGCCAAAGGTGCGGATAAAGTAGGTTTTACCGGCAAGAATATCGCGTACGGAACGCTGGTCCATGTGCATAAGTCCTAACGATGGGGAGCGAAACAAGGCAAGCAGAAGCTATGCCACAGGCTTAACATCATCCATGACGACGTTATCCATAGCAGCTAGATTGATCTGGTGAACGTAGATAGAAAGGCGGATGGCCGTGCGCGACTCCCCGTTAATGAGGATGTCGGAGAACACGGGCGCGCAGGAAATATCAAAACCGGTTGGAATCAAAAAACCGCGCGCGATAGCAACGGCCTTAATAGCCTGGTTGACGGCACCGGCGCCGACACACTGGATGTTGACGGGTACACCATCCTTGACCATGCCGGCGATGGCGCCGGCAACGGACGCGGGCGATGATTTGCTTGATACCTTCAGGCAATCCATGAAGAAACTCCTGCATTTAAAAGTACGTTTTAACTGCAATAACTGTATCGTACCGAGTGGACTCGGTAAAGGCACTATTCCTCTTTGGCAAGATCAAAGGTCACGGTGATTCGATCACGCGAAACACGGATCTTTGGGTCGCCGCAAAGGTTGAGATAGTACCGGGTGGCAAGGTCATTAAAGTCGCGTTCCACAGCGCGCGAAAACTGTGCCATGTCATCCTTGGCAATACGTAGCCCGCGACGATCCTTCGCGAGATCGACAGGAGCCGGCGCATGCGAGGACGAATCACGCTCGCGCAGCAGACGCGCGGTCACACCGCGAACGGGCTTAATCTGCCCTGCCAAAATGCGATGGGCCGTGCGCTCGGACATCTCAAGACCCAAACCCGAACAAATACGGATAAAGTCCTCGGCATCAGAAGCAAGGCCTAAACGATCGACAACCGGAAGCTCGCTCTCGTCATCAATGAACAGGAGACGAGACGTATCGAGCCGACTTGACGCTTGAGCATAAAGGGTCGCGGCAATCTCAGACGGAGAACCGAGATAGACATCGCAACCACGCAACTCCTCGAGCGCAAACTCACAAGCAGCGCGAATAATATTATGTGGACCGCGAGCGCAGACATAACGTCCGTCCTCATCCTTGACGGCCTGGGGCCAGCTGGACTGATCGGCACGCTCACTGAGGCGGTCGGCCGCAACGCTCACCTTGAAGGCTGAACCAAGATCGACGCCGGACGTGACCACACGGGCCTCGTCGGTGTTCTGCTTGATCGAAAACAATGCCATGCCACGACCGTGAACGCCCCAACGGTCCATCTTCATGCTCTCGAGCTTGGAGGTAACGCGGGCATCAAAGATTCGCTCTTGCATATCCTGCGGAACGCCAGAACCGTTATCCAGAAAGACAAGCGTGCGGACGCCATCTTCCTTGGTCGTGGCGAGATAGACCTTGTCGGCGCCGGCATCGCGAGCATTACGGAGCATTTCGATGACGATGTCCTCGACATGCTGAATGTCGTGCTTAGCCTGGCGCCGCTCGGCCTCCGAAACGCGGAGGCGGACATACCCCTCGCCAAGGTTCTCCTCGACGCGAAGGTTGCCCTCCCCCGACATCGACGCGATAAATGAGATGAGCTCGTTCGCGTCGCTCATGTTATTTAGCGATATCGACAGCGCGGCTCTCGCGAATCACGACGACGCGCACCTGACCTGGATACTCCATCTCTTCCTCGATCTGATGGGCGATATCGTGAGCCAGGACCGTGGACTGGGCATCGGAGATCTTGTCCGGCTGGACCATGACGTGGACCTCGCGACCGGCCTGCATGGCATAGGTACGTTCGACGCCGTCATGGGAGTTGGCGATCTCCTCGAGCTTCTCAAGACGCTTGATGTAGTTCTCGGCAGACTCGCGACGGGCACCGGGGCGAGAGGCAGAGACAGCATCGGCGGCCTGCACCAGGACATCGAGCACCGTGTTGGGGTCGACATCGGCATGGTGAGCCTCAATAGCGTGGACGATAACGGGCTTCTCGCCATAACGGCGGGCAAGCTCGGCGCCGATGACGGCATGCGGGCCCTCGACGTCGTGGTCGATTGCCTTGCCCAGGTCATGAAGCAGGCCGGCACGCTTGGCGGTCACAACGTCCAGGCCAAGCTCGGAAGCCATCACGCCGCACAGATCAGAGACCTCGAGGGAATGCTGAAGCACGTTCTGACCAAACGAGGTACGGTAGCGCAGGGCACCAAGGGTCTTGACGATCTCGGGGTGCAGATCGTGGATGCCGGTATCGAAGGCAGCCTGCTCGCCAGCCTCGCGCACGCGCTGCTGAACCAGGTCGGCAGCCTTGTGATACATCTCCTCGATACGGGCAGGGTGAATGCGGCCGTCGGCGATGAGGTTCTCGAGGGCGACACGGGCGGTCTCACGACGGACCGGGTCGAAGCTCGAAAGAACGACGGTCTCGGGCGTGTCGTCGATCACGAGGTTGACGCCGGAAACCTGCTCGAAGGTCCGGATGTTGCGACCCTCGCGACCGATGATACGGCCCTTGAGGTCATCAGAGGGAATGTGCACGGAGGTAACGGTGACCTCGGCAGTGTGATCGGCAGCGCAGCGCTGAATCGCCAGAGACAGAATCTCCTGGGCGGTCTTGTGGCACTCGGTGCGAACCTGCTGCTCGGACTCGCGAATGATCGTGGCGGCCTCGTGGGTGACCTCGCCGCGAACCTTATCGAGGAGCTCCTTGTGGGCGTCCTCGCGGGTAAGGTCGGCGATACGCTCGAGCTCGGAGGTCTGCTTTGCGCAGAGCTCCTCGAGCTCACGGGAGCGCTTCTCGACCTGACCGGCCTGGCTGGACAGCTGATGCTCGCGCTTGTCGAGAGCGTCGTTGCGGCGATCGAGGGATTCCTCGCGCTGCATCACGCGGTTCTCGAGCGTACGAATCTCGTTCTTACGCTGCTTGTCCTCGGCCTCAGCGGCCTGCTTGTTCTTGATGATCTCCTCTTTAGCCTCGAGCAGAGCCTCTTTTTTGAGGGTCTCGGCCCGACGCTTAGCATCACCGATCAGGGACTCAGCCTGTGCGTGTGCCGACTGGATTTTTTCGTCGGCCTCGTGAAGACTACCCTGCTTGGCGGTGCGCATGTAGGCAATGGCGGCGATGGCACCCAAAATGATGCCAACGAGCGCTGCGATGATAGGCATGCTCACTCCTTTTTATGGATTCGTTACACAACAAAGCGAACCGTCCTTACGAACGGCTCGCGACATTTGAGTAATATGGGCGCAGCTTATGCGGGTCGGATACAGATAAACATATAAACAAACTCATTACAGATGAGCACATATCACAAAGCAAATGACATTGTTTATCGTACGTTGAACCACAACAACTGTCAAATAAATGGCCCCAGCACGGCGGCTAAAACGCGGTGAACGGCAGGGCCACAAAACGCATACGCCTAAACCGCACATTCCTCACGTTCGGCATCGAGACGTGCCTTAACGGCATCGGCGGCGATATGATACGAGAAGCCCTTGCCCATCAAAAACCGAACCAGTTTTTCGAATCCGCGCGTCTCTGGGACACGCCGCTTGGCGAGCAGGGCTGACGCACGCGCCAAATCGTCTTCGACGGCAAAATAATCCTCGGGATAACCGGGAATGTCATCGAGCACGACATGACGGCGCTTGAGCTCGGTCTCGATTTTGCGCTGTCCCCAACCGCGCCGCTTGCGCTCCTCGATAAAGTACGAGCAAAAGCGGTTCTCGTCTAAAAAGCGATACTCGGTGGCGCGCTCGACGGCGAAATCGATCGCGGTCTGGTGAAAGCCGTAGCGAGCCAGCTTGTCACGGACCTCGCCCGTCGCATGGTCGCGGCGCGATAACATCTCGGTCACCATGGTAAGTGCACATTTACGCTCGACGAGCTGCACCGCCTCACGAAAGTTGTCCCAATCACAGGGAAGATCGGGGCGGTTTTTGACATACAGGCGCGCGACCCGCACGGGAATCCAAATGGACCGCTCAAAACCGCCCTCAAGCTCACAATCGATATGTGCGCAAGGCTTTTTGGACGCATACCCGTTCGAGAACGAGGAGGCCGCCTTCTTATCGGGAAAGACGACCGTGGCCTCGGTCACCGTATACGACATGAGCGTAACCGCTACTCGTCGTCATCATCGAGCATGGCGGAACCATCGATGGCGTAAAGCTCGTCAAACTCCTCAGGCGCAGGCTGATCGGTCAGCTCGACCTCGGATGGAGCATCGTCGTCAAACTCAAGCCCGCAGGCAAGGCGGACCTTATGCTCAATCTCGTCGGCGCAATCAGGGTGTTCGCGCAGGAACGCCTTGGCGGCCTCGCGACCGTTGCCGAGCTTGTCCTCGCCATAGGCAAACCAGGAGCCCATCTTCTTGCAGATGCCGCACTCGACAGCCATGTCCAGAATCGAGCCCTCCTTAGAGATGCCCGTACCGTACATGATGTCGAACTCAGCAGAACGGAACGGAGCTGCCACCTTGTTCTTAACGACCTTGGCGCGCACGCGGTTACCGATAACCTCATCCTTAAGCTTAATGCTGTCGATGCGGCGAATGTCGATACGCACCGAAGAGAAGAACTTAAGGGCGCGGCCGCCCGTCGTGGTCTCGGGGTTGCCGAACATGACGCCGATCTTCTCTCGCAGCTGGTTAATGAAGATGCATGTCGTGTTGGACTTGGACAGCGAGCCGGCGAGCTTGCGGAGCGCCTGACTCATCAGGCGAGCTTGCAAACCGACCGTGGTATCGCCGATCTCTCCCTCGATCTCGGCACGCGGGGTCAGCGCGGCGACGGAGTCGACGACGATGGCATCGATGGCGCCGGAACGCACGAGCATGTCAACAATCTCGAGCGCCTGCTCACCCGTATCAGGCTGGGAAATCAGTACCTCGTCGATATCCACGCCAATGCGCGCGGCATACGTGGGATCGAGCGCGTGCTCGGCATCGATAAATGCCACCACGCCACCCATTGCCTGGGCCTCGGCCAGGATCTCAAGCGAAAGCGTCGTCTTACCGGAGGACTCAGGACCGTAAATCTCGACGATGCGGCCGCGCGGCACACCGCCGATACCCAGAGCGGCATCGAGTGCCAGAGCGCCCGTAGGGATGGCCTCGACCTCGAGCTCGGGGCCACCGTCGCCGTACCTCATGATGGAGCCTTGACCGAACTTCTTCTCGATCTCGGCCTTGGTGGTGGCGATCATCTCATCGCGCTCTTTACCCGTCGTGCGAGCATGAACGGTACGTACGGGACCTGAATTCTTGGCCATGAAAAGCCCTCCTCTTAACAACCTGCATCGATAATAAACGAACGGCTGTTCGTGGTCAACCGTTCAGATAAATCATATGCAGGCAGTCTTTCCAAAACCCAACAAAACGCCGACCAAATACTGACCAAATGCTTGACCACATAGGGCCAAATATAAGCAAGGAAGGCGAAAATAAACCTATGACCAGCAAAAACGCTGAATTTGTCAGAGGTCCCTATCTCCACAATTAAGGGGCCCTAAGGCCCCTTAAAACACGTCTATTCCATAGAGTTGAGCACAAGGGCAATGCGTCCCAATGCCTCCGCGACCGCATGGGCACGAACACACGAACGGTCGCCCTCATAGTGGCAGCGCACAGAGTCCACGACCGGCACTTCCCCATCAGCCGCGCGATACGCCCAGCCAATATAGAAAGTGCCAGCCGGATCGTCCTCAGTGCCACCGCCGGGGCCGGCATAACCCGTTGCGCTCACTGCAATATCGCTCTGGTACAGCTCCAGCGAACCCGCCGCCATCTCGCGCGCGGTCTGATGCGACACCGCGGTATAGCGGTCGAGCGTCTCCTGATCAACACCCAAAACGCGATGCTTGATCTCATCGCAGTAGGTCACCGCACCGCCACGCAGCACCGCCGAGGCGCCCGGGATATCGGCAATCGTCGAGGAGATCATACCTGCTGTCAGCGACTCAGCCGTCGAAACCGTCACGCCCCGAGCGCTCGCGCGCTCGACAATATCGCGCGCCAGCCCCTCGTTATGTGCGGAAATCTGCTCAAAAGAGTCCGTCATACCCACTAGGACCTAGACCGAAAAGACGATCTTGCGGCAGTTCCAGAAGTACTGGGCGCCCGAGATAACGGTCAGGACAACGGCAACGGCGTACAGGAAACGCGACACCGAGTAGATGCCGAGCGTCAGCGCCAGCGGGCCAAGGTGCAAGCCGGCCATCGCAAAGACGCACAGGTAACCGCAGATGGAGACCATCGTGGTCGCCGTCTTGTACTTGCCGAGCTTATCGGCCGCAACGACAACGCCGGCGGCACTAGCGACCATGCGCATGGCGCTTACCAGCAGCTCGCGGAACAAGATGATGAACACGGACCAAACCGACACGGCACCAAAGTCCAAGAATAGCAGCAGGGCCGAGAATACGAGCAGCTTGTCGGCGATGGGGTCCAAGAATTTACCGAAGTCGGTAATCTCGTTGCGCGAGCGCGCCAGGTAGCCGTCAACCTTATCGGTGCACGACAGGATGACGTACAGAATGAAGGCAGCGGCGGCGAGCGGGCCGTCGAAGGTGCTCCAATCTGTACCGGCAACACTCGTGTGAGAAAGCGCCGACACGATCATGAACACCGGGATAAAGACGATGCGAACGCACGTCACGATGTTGGCGGGCGTCCAAACACTCGTCAGTTCCTTATTGCTCTCGTTTGCCACGACGCTCTCCTACTCCACAACATGGCCGATAAGCTCATAGCAGAAGCTATCGGTAAACTCGACCGTCAGAATATCGCCCACAGATGCCTCGCTGGCATCCAGATGCACCGCGCCATCGGAATCAGGCGCCTGGAACCAGGCATGTCCGATCAGCTCGGCGCCGTCTTCGGTCTCTTCGATACCGTCGACAATCACCTGGGCGCGCTCGCCCACATGTGCGGCAGTTGCAGCAAAACCGAGCGACTCGGCCAGGTCCATGGCCTCCTGGGCGCGCTCGAGCTTGACCTCTTCGTCGACCTGGCCCTCCATCTTGGCGGCCAGGCTGCCCTCCTCCTGCGAGTAGGCAAAGACGCTCGTGTAGTCGAAGCCGACGGTGTCCATAAAGTCGATAAGGTCGCGGAACTCGTCGTCGGTCTCGGTCGGGAAGCCGACCATGGCCGTGGAACGGATCACGATGCCGGGGATGCGCTCACGCAGATCGCGGAACAGGTCCTCGAGCTCCTGGCGCGAACCAGAACGGCGCATAGCCTTGAGGATGCGCGCGTCGCAGTGCTGCACGGGGATATCGATATAGGGCAGCACCTCGGGCGTATCACGAATGGTCTCAATGAGCTCGTCAGTCATGCCCTCGGGCTGCAGGTAGAGCACACGGACCCAGACGTTGTGCGGACGCACGGCCTCGGCGACGGCACGCAGCAGCTGCGCCAGATTGCGCGGCGAGCCCTCGGCGACATCCTCGTCAGCAAAGTCGGTGCCCCAAATACCCGTGTCCTGGCCGATCAGCACGATCTCGCGCACACCGCCGGCAACCAGGTCGCGCACCTCGGAGATAATGCTCTCGGCATTGCGCGAATGATAGCGACCGCGAATATACGGGATCATGCAGAAGCTACAGAAGCGGTTGCAGCCATCGGAGATCTTGACGTAGGCGACAGCGCCCTCGACGGTGCGCTTGACCTGCGGAATATAGACGGCAATCTCGCGCTCGACGCCCAGCACGCCATCGATGACCGCCACGATGCCATCCTCCTCGTCGGCCTTCACAAAGGCAGCGACCTCGGGCAGCTCATCGGGCAGATCGTCGCCATAGCGCGACGGCACACAGCCGCACATGACGATGGGGCAAGAACGAACGCCGTCCTGAACCTCGTTGGCGAGCTCGAGCGTGGTCTCGATGCTCTCGGACGTTGCGGAGGCGAGGAACGAGCATGTATTGACGATGGCGATATCGGCATCCTGCGGGTCGAATGCCTCCTCGTAGCCCGCGGCGGTCAAAAGAGAACGCATGCGGTCGGTGTCAACCTCGTTCTTAGCGCACCCGAGGGTGATGTAGAGCACGGAGCCCAACGGTGTATCCATGTTGGAGAGCAGTCCTTTCGAATGAATTAGCGGTAGTTGGTGAACTGCAGCGGCTGACCGTAGTCCTGGTCGCGCAGGAACTGGATCACGGCCTGCAGCGCATCCTTGGAAGCAGAGGAAACACGCAGTTTGTCGGCCTCAATCGTCACCTTGACCTTGAGCTTCTGATCCTTAATGTCCTTATTGATCTTCTTGGCAGTCGTCTGGTCGATACCCTCGACGATGTGACCGAGCACGCGCACGGTGCCGCCCGAGGCAGCCTGAGGCGCATCCCAGGACACAGCCTTAAGATCGATGCCACGCTTGATGAGCTTGGAGCTCAGGACATCGATGATCTGCTTGGAGACAAAGTCGGCCGGGGCGTTGATCGTAAAGAGTTTGTCGCCCTTCGAAAGCTCGATGGTGGCGCCGGAGTCCTTGAGGTCATAGCGCTGGGAAATCTCGCGCGTGGTCTGCTGGAAGGCATTGTCGACCTCCTGCATATTGACCTCGGACACGACGTCGAAGCTTGAATCTTTAGCCATGATGTTTCCTTTCGCGTACGAGCGGCCTAGTAGCTATCGTACGAATTGTCGGTAGAATCGGTGGGTGTCTGACCGTCAGTTGCGGTATCGGCGCCATCCGTGGACTGGGCATCGGTACCGTCGGTGGTATCGGTACCATCGGTGGTGTCGGTACCATCAGAACTTTCACCATTCTCGGAATCAGACGTCTCCTTCTTGGGAACGGTGATCGTCACGCGCGCCACGCCCGAGGTCTTGGTATCGTAACGGACCTTTTCACCGTTCTTGGTAACGGTGACATCGGAAGGCTTGGACGTGGTGATCTCGATCGAGGACTCGGGCGTATACTCCTGCTCAAAGGGGCCAGTCGCCTGGGCGCCATAGACCGACTTGCCGTCGACCTTGACCTCAATCCACGCGGTCTTTCCCTTGGCAACGGAGACCTTGACCTTCGTGACCTCGCTCTCTTCCTTCTTGGCCGTCGTCTTGGTAGCGTCCGAATCAGTCGACTCATCCGTCGCCTCATCGGTGTCTTCGTCCTCGTCGACCGTTTCGGTCTTCTTAGAAGACTTCTTAGTCGTCGTCTTGGTGGCAGCGGGCGTCTCGGGCGTGGTCTCGGGCGTCGAAGATGCGCAGCCGCGCAGAAGCACCACGATGAGCACAATCAGCAGCAATGCCACGGCGCCGATGCCGGCGTAGACGATACGCGGATCGAGCCCGTTGTTTTGAGGAGTACGGGATCCGCCGCGTCCACGACCGGAACTGCTGCGGCCGCCTCCCTGAGGCATACGACCGCGATTGCTATCGGAACGGCCGCGATAGCCGCCCTGGCCCTGAAGGCTGCGCTGACCCGAGCGGGGCGCAAGTTCACCGCGGCCTTGATAGCCACGCTGGCCCGAACGCGGAGCCGAAGAGCGCTGGTCATACGGCTGTGATTGAGAGCGAAGACGCGGCGTCACCTGCGTGGCATCGGCGTCCGCATAGCCACCGCGAGAGCGTCCGGTAGAGACACCACGGCAACCGCGATCGGAATAACCACCATCGCCGTAGCCGGCACGAGGGTCACGTGCGACACCGCGGGCAGCGGGGAGTGCGCGCTCCTCGGGCGCCGGCGTGCTGCGAAAACGATCGCGCTGGGAACGAATCTCCTCGCTCGAGCCCGTTTCGGTAACATAGCCAGCCTGCTGAGGGCGCTGGCCATAACGCGTCGAACGCCCGCCCTGAACCATCAGGAAGCGGCCGTTGTCGACCGAGGAACGCGAATTGACGTAGCCGGCGGCGTCCTGAAAACGACCGCCCTGCTGCGACGTCTCGCGCTCATATGCCATCAGATCGTCAAAATAAGCGTTGACGACCTCCCGCGGATTGAGGCCCAAAAAGCGCGCATAGCTCGAAATCATGCCCTGCGCATAGCCGCGCGGAGGCATCGATGCAAAATTGCCATTCTCGAAAAACTCGATGATCTGCGGCCTGATTTTGATGGTGTTGGCGACCTGCTGAATGGAAAGGCCCATTCGGCGACGCTGCTCGAGCAGCATGTCACCAAAGCGTGCAGCCATCAGAATCCTCCAAACTCACGATCTTCACGTGCCATCTCGGCGTCGACGGATTCCAGCGTGGCAAGGCCTTCTTCATCCAGCAGAACCTCGCGCGGCTTGGAACCGTCGGGCGGTCCGACGACACCCTTTTCTTCCAGCATGTCCATAATACGCCCGGCGCGCGCATAGCCAACCTTCAGGCGGCGTTGCAGGCCAGATGTGGAGCCCAGCTGCGATTCCACCACAATATGAGCGGCTTCCCAGATAAGCGGATCGTCGTCCTGAGGCTCGGCAACGCCGGTTCGCACGATGCCGCCGCCACCTGCCATGGACATGGAGGCAGGTGCCACAGCCGACAGGATCTCCTCATGGTAGTCGGGCTCGCTTTGCGACTTAACGAACTCGACAATCTCGTTGATCTCGTCATCCGAAACAAAGCAGCCCTGGATGCGGCGGGGCTTGCCCCAGTCGACCTTTGAGAACAGCATGTCACCCAAGCCGGTGAGCTTTTCGGCACCCATCTGGTCAATGATGACGCGGGAGTCGA
Source organism: Collinsella sp. OM08-14AT (assembly GCF_003438115.1). Classification (NCBI taxonomy): domain Bacteria; kingdom Bacillati; phylum Actinomycetota; class Coriobacteriia; order Coriobacteriales; family Coriobacteriaceae; genus Collinsella; species Collinsella sp. OM08-14AT. The sequence continues at coordinate 36,259 of NZ_QSTE01000014.1, read as the reverse complement.
TGCCCGTTGCGACGTTGAAGGCGATACGGTTGGTAATGTTTGCCTTGATGAGGCCCGTCACCACGTTAGAGCTCGGACGCTGGGTCGCCACGATAAGGTGGATACCGGCGGCACGGCCCAGCTGGGCGATACGCACAATCGAGGCCTCGACGTCCTTGCCGGCGACCATCATCAGGTCCGAAAGCTCGTCGATGATGATGACCAGGTAGGGCATCTTTTGCGGCGGGTTATCGTAATGCTCAAACTCGCCGGCGGCCTGCTTTTCGTTATAGGTCGAGATCTTGCGCACGTTCAGGCGCTCGAAGACCTTCAGGCGGCGCTCCATTTCGGACACCGCCCACTGCAAGGCGCTCGCGGCCTGCTTGGGCTCGGTCACTACGGGCACGTAAAGATGCGGCAGGCCGTTATAGCCTGCGAGCTCGACGCGCTTGGGGTCGACCATGATCAAGCGAACGTCCTCGGGGAGCGCGCGCATGAGCAGGGTCGTGATGATGGAGTTGATCATGACCGACTTACCGGAACCCGTGGTACCGGCGATCAGCAGGTGGGGCATCTTGGCGAGGTCGGCGACGACCGGCGTGCCCTCGGCGTCGCGGCCGATGGCAAGCTCAAGCGGACCGCCCTTAACATAGGGCAGCACGTCGCCCAAGTTGACGTTCTGACGCTTGCGATTGGGGATCTCGATACCCACGAGCGAGGTGCCGGGAATCGGGGCAAAGATACGCACGGACTGAGCAGCAAGCGACAGCGCGATGTCGTCCTCAAGGCTCGAAATCTTGCTCACGCGCTCACCCTCGCCGGGCTGCAGCTTAAAAGTCGTCACCGTGGGGCCGGCAATCCAGCCGACAACGCGAGCGCTACGGCCAAACTCAAGCAGCGTGGACTGCAGCGACTCGGCGGTCTGTTCCAGCTCCTTGTCCGAAGATGCGGCAGAAGCGGACTGAGGGTTTGCATGCAGGATTTCGAGCGGCGGAAGCTTAAGGCCGTCCTCTTCTTCGCCCTCGTTATCCGCGGGGGCATTGTCCGCTCCCCCATCGCTCGAAGTAGACGCCTCGGCAGCGCTCGCAACAGACGCATCGGCAACCTTGGGATGCTTGAGGAAATCAGGAATTTGAGGGGCGGCCGAGACGGGATTCACGGCAAACGGCGGCTCGGACTCGTCGACCTTGTCCGGATCGTCCTCCATCGAAAGCTGGCCGGTCACCTGGCCGCGCCTGGCATGGCGACGCGGCAGCAAGGTCGTCTTGGCAGTCTCGATCGGAGCCTCGTCGTCCTCGTCATCGCCCTCGGTAAGCTCAATCTCGCTCTCGGACCAAGACGGGTCGGGTTCACTCGTATTGAGCTTGGGAGCCGTCTTGCTCTTCTTGGCATGACGGCGCGGCAGCAGCGTCGTCTTGGCGCGCTCGGCCTCCACGGCATCGGACACGTCGACAAACGGATCCTCGTCCTCGTCGTCATCGTCCAAAACCAGGTCATCATCGTTGCCCATCACCGTGGTCACGGCCATATCGGAGCCCTTTTGACGAAGAATGCTCAGGTGCGGACGGGCAACGCCGGGCACCGACAGGGCTTCGTCGTCACCCCACGGACTCGCGTTGACGTCGGCACGACGGCGCTCGGCAAAATCGGCCGCACGGTCGCGGGCAGAGCGCAAAACGCCGCCCACCGAAAAGCCGATGATGACAAAGCCAACGACGGCCAGACCCAATAGGACCACCATTGCGATAGGCTTACCCAGGGCATTCTGCAATGCACTCGCAATAAACGCACCGATGTAGCCACCCGAGGCGGACAGGTTTTGCAGCGTGAACATAAGGTCGCACGAGTCGCTCGTACCCGGCACCATCAGCGAAAGAATGGAGACGACGGCGATAAAGACCACGGCACCGCCCGCAACAGAGCGCACGTTGAGCGGCGAATCCTCGCCTAAAAAGAGCGTGGCGGCAAACAGCAAAATGACAATCGGCAGCACGTAGGCGCCCAGACCAAAGCCCAGGTGGTAGAAACCGGCAACCGCAGCCGTAACGGGTGCGGTCGCCGGCGAAATCACGGCAATGAAGGACGCAATCGCCAAAACGGCAATGACCACGCCGGCGATATCGCGGTTGGCCGAAGGCTCGACCAGGGGCTCAAAATCGTCGAAGTCGGCCTCGTGACCTTTATTGGCACGAAGATGGGAACCGGCACCCTTAGCAGATGCCGGTTGGTTGTTGGCTTTATTGCCTTTGGCGTTTTGTGCAGATCCGCGCGCCAAACTAAACCTCCATGACGACCGGGATGATCATCGGACGAGTGCGCGTACGGCTCCAGATAAAGTTAGAGAGTGAGTCGCGCACGGCCTTGCGAATGGCATCGGAACCGCTGCTCGTAAAGCTGAACTTGCCCTTCTCGATCGTCTTCATGATGGACGCGGAGGCATCCTCAGAGAACTGGTCGTCGATGGCAAACGAGACGCCGCGGCCCGAGAACTCGATGGCCTCGATCTTCTTGTGTTTAAGCGAGACGATGGCAACAGCGGTAACCATACCGTCATTGGCGAGCTTCTGACGATCGCGCAAGACGATGGGGTCGGTATCGCCGATACGAAGGCCGTCGACGTAGACGACGCCGGACTCGACGGGCGTACCGCGCTTGACGATACCGCCGCGCATCTCGAGCGTGTCGCCGTTATCGAGGATAAAGATATGATCGTCCTTGATGCCCATCTTGCGGGCAAGCTGGGCATGGGCGCGCAGATGCACGGCCTCACCGTGAACCGGCATAAAGTACGTGGGCTTGGCCATGGCCATCAGGAGCTTGAGCTCCTCCTGGCTACCGTGGCCCGAGACGTGGACAAGAGCGCGGTTCTTATCCCACACGTCGCAGCCGAGCTTGGCCAGGCTGTTGACGACCTGCTGGACGGCTTTCTCGTTGCCGGGAACGGGAGTTGCCGAGAGGATGACGGTATCGCCCTCGTGGATAGAGAGCGTCTTGTGCTCGCCATTGGCCATGCGGGACAGGGCCGACAGCGGCTCGCCCTGCGAACCGGTGCACATGACGACGATCTTGTCGTCGGGCAGGTTATCGATATCGAAGGCATCGATGATATCGGCATCGTCGATGTTGAGGTAGCCCAGCTCGCGCGCGACGCGGGTGTTGGTGAGCATGGAACGACCGGTCACAACGACCTTACGACCGCACTTGCGGGCGGCATCGCAGATCTGCTGCAAACGATGGATATGGCTCGAGAACGAAGCGACGAACACGCGACCCGGGGCGTTCTTGATGGCATGTAGCAGGTTGGGACCAACCTCGGCCTCGGACTTGGTAAAGCCGGGAACCGTGGCATTGGTGGAGTCGGACAGCAACAGGTCGATGCCCTGCTTGGCAAAGCGGCTGATAGCGGCATAGTCGGGCGTGACGCCGTCGATGGGCGTCTGGTCGAGCTTAAAGTCGCCGGTGTGCATAACGGTGCCCTGATTGGTGCGGATGAACACGCCCAGAGCGCCGGGGATGGAGTGCGTCATCGAGAAGAAGTCGAGCGAGATGCCGCCGAGGTTGACATGGCTGCCGCCCTTGACCTCGCGGAACTTGGGTGCGCGGATGCGGAACTCAGAAAGCTTACCCTCGATAAAGCCAAGCGTCAGCTTGCTCGAAAAGATGGGCACCTTGTTGTTGAGGTCCTGCAGCAGATACGGAAGCGAACCGGTGTGGTCCTCGTGGCCGTGGGTGACGACGATACCGCGGAGCTTTTCCTCGTTCTCCAAAACATAGGTGTAGTCGGGAAGCACCAGGTCGATACCGGGCTGGGAGTCATCCGGGAACATGAGGCCGGCGTCGACGAGCACCATGTCGTCGCCGCACTCGAAGACCGTCATGTTCTTGCCGATGCCGTCAAGGCCGCCGAGCGGGATGATCTTCAAGGGAGATGATTTTTTAGCTGCCATAGGTTAGTGTTGTTTCCTTTCTTCGAAACGGGTCTGAAACAACCGACGGGGCGCTTCTGGCAAACCGACCGTCGGGAACGTACAAATATGCATCGCAGAGTCGATGCAATAACCACAGTATGATACCCATTTGCACAACAACAGACCACCCATGCATCAAAGCCCCATCTGAACTGGTCTATCCCGCCGGTTTCCCGTGGGGCGGGCGCTGATGAAGTTTCCTGCTCTACAGTCCTGCTCACGACGGAGGCCACATTAAGTGGCCT
>NZ_QSTE01000014.1:0-32057 GCF_003438115.1 Collinsella sp. OM08-14AT | reverse complement strand
GTTTCCTGCTCTACAGTCCTGCTCACGACGGAGGCCACATTAAGTGGCCTCCTGTTCGTGCGGAACTCGCGATAAACTTCATCAGCGCCCGCCCCACGGGAAACCTGCCAAAAAGGGACAGGTTTGTTTTGGTCGGTTTTATCTGGGAAGATGCTGCTGCGGCTATCTACAGATCTGAAATCTGACTACTGAATAGACTGTCTAGCTAAATAGCGAGCGGCACTAACCAGCCCTTTTGCTTGCGACCGGGAGGGGCGCATATGAAGTTTATCGCGAGTTCCGCACGCAAAGGAAAGCACTTAATGTGCTTTCCGTCTTGCGCAGGACTGTAGAGCAGGAAACTTCATATGCGGCCCTCCCGGGCGCAAACAAAAGGGCGACCCCTTAGGAGTCGCCCTTGCATGAGCTGCTTATGTACGGCTGTTACTCGGCGTCGTGGTGACGGCGGGGCTTGCGGCCTCCGTTGTCACCGGGACGGCGCGGACGGTCGCTGCGCTCGGAACGCTCGCGACGCGGACGCTCACGGCGCTGGAAGTGCTCGCCGTCGCCCTCGGAGGAACCCTCGGCGCGAGCCGGGGCCTCGGGCTTATCCAGACGATCGAGCGAAATCTTGCCGCGGTCATCGACTTCGATGACGACGACCTTGACCTCGTCGCCCACATTGAGGACGTCCTCGACCTTCTCCACGCGGCCCTTGGCGACGCGGGAGATGTGCAGCAGGCCGTCCTTACCGGGCAGCAGGTTGACGAAGGCGCCGAAGGGCTGGATGGAGACCACGCGACCGGTGTACTCCTCGCCCGGCTCGGGAACCTTGATGATGAGCTTGATGCGCTCGACGGCCTGGTCCACGGACTCGCCGGTGCCGCCGACAAAGACGGTGCCGTCCTCCTGGATGTCGACCGAAGCGCCGGTCTCGTCCTGAATACCGCGGATGACCTTACCGCCGGAACCGATGACGTCGCGGATCTTGTCGGTCGGGACCTGGATGGAGACGATGCGCGGAGCGGTGCTGCGTGTGGTGTGGCGCGGCTCGGGGATCACATCGAGCATCTTCTGCAGGATGAAGGCGCGACCCTCCTTGGCCTGCTGCAGGGCGCGGGCCAGGATGTCGAAGGTGAGGCCGGTGGCCTTGTTGTCCATCTGCAGGGCGGTGATGCCCTCGGTGGTGCCGGTGACCTTAAAGTCCATGTCGCCCAGGAAGTCCTCGAGACCCTGGATGTCGGACAGGACCACGGTCTTACCCTCCTCCTGGATCAGGCCCATGGCGATACCGGAGACCGGGCGCTTAATGGGCACGCCGCCGTCCATAAGGGCGAGCGTGGAGCCGCAGGTCGAAGCCATCGAAGAGGAGCCGTTGGACTCCATGACCTCGGAGACGACGCGGATGGCGTAGGGGAACTCGTTCTCGTCGGGAAGCACCGGAAGCAGAGCGCGCTCTGCCAGATTGCCGTGACCGATCTCGCGACGCTTGGGGCTGCCCATGCGGCCGGTCTCGCCGGTGCAGAACGGCGGGAAGTTGTAGTGGTGCATGTAGCGCTTACCCTCGGTGGGCTCGATGGTATCCAGACGCTGGCCCTCGTTGAGCATGCCGAGCGACAGGACGGAGAGCACCTGGGTCTGGCCGCGCTGGAACAGACCGGAGCCGTGAACGAGCGGCAGGTAGTTGTCCTTCACCATGATGGGACGGATCTCGTCGGCGGCACGGCCGTCGACGCGCTCGCCGGTCTCGACGACCATAGTGCGCATGGCCTTCTTCTCGAGCTTCTTGAGCGCCACGGGGATCTCGCGCTCCCAAGCAGCCTGCTCCTCCTCGGTGAACTCGGCGCGGATGGACTCCTTCAGAGCCTCGACCTTGCCGATACGGGAGAGCTTGTCGGCGTCGCGCAAGGCGGCTGCCATCTCGTCGTAGTGGGCGAAGATGCGCTCCTGGACCTCCTCGACGGGCTGGTCGAGCGGGTACTCCTTCTTGACGATGGGGCCGTTGACCTGCTCCCACTCGGCGACGAACTCATCCTGAGCCTGGCAGAAAGCAGCGAGGGCCTCCTGGCCAAACTTCATAGCGGCGAGCATGTCGTCCTCGGAGATCTCCTCGGCGCCGGCCTCGACCATCGAGATGAAGTCGGCAGAGCCGCCCAGCTCCAGGTCCAGGTCGGAGTTCTCGCGCTCCTCATAAGTGGGGTTGACGATAAACTCGCCGGTCTCCACGTTGCGGCCGATGCGTACACAGGCAAGCGGACCCTCGAAGGGCACGCCGCCGAGCGTCATGGCCAGGGAAGCACCCATGACGTTGATGACGTCAAAGGGGTTGACCTGGTCGGCGACAAGCGAGGTAGCGACGATGTGCACCTCGTTGCGGAAGCCGTCCGGGAAGCTCGGGCGAATCGGACGGTCGATCATGCGCGCGGTGAGCGTGGCCTTCTCGCTGGGACGGCCCTCACGCTTGAGGTAGCCACCCGGGATGCGGCCGGCAGCGTACATCTTCTCGTTGAAGTCGACGGTCAGCGGGAAGAAGTCATAGTTCTTGCGCTCCTTGGAGACGACCACGGTATCGAGCATCGTGGTGTCGCCCTGCTTGACCAGGCAGGCGCCGGTGGCCTGCTTGGCAAGCTCGCCCGACTCAAAGGTGTAGGTCTTGCCGTACAGCTCAAAGGTCTTGGATACGAGTGTCATTGTTCTCCTTTACCCCACAGGCCCCTTGCCTGCGGGCTTCTCATGTGACGCGGACCCCCTGCCCCCGCCACGCTTCAGAGCGTGATTGTTCGCGCCCTTACACAAAAAGAGCGCCCCGCTGCGCAGGACGCTCTTAGCATGTACAAATCCTACTGGATGTTGTCGCGGATGCCCAGAGCCTTGATGAGCTCACGGTACTCGACGATGTCGTTCTTCTTGATGTAGGAGAGAAGACGACGACGACGACCGACGAGCATGAGCAGACCACGACGGGTGTGGAAGTCCTTCTGATGGGACTTCATATGCTCGGTCAGCTCCTTGATGCGCTCGGACAGGATGGCGACCTGAACCTTGGGGTTGCCGGTGTCGACCGGGGTGTTACCGAACTGGGCAGTCAGCTCCGCCTTGCGCTCTTTGGAAACAGTCATTGTTTCACCTTTCTTTTTGCGTCGCCATCGGGCGACTCGATTCGCCTCGGACTGGGAAGCCGCCGGTGGAGCGAGCAACCAAGGTCGAGGTACCAACAGGTCGGTATGTTACCACAAGCAGCCCGCGCCTGCGCATCATCACCGACCCAACATGAATTCCATCGCACGGAGGCGCTGATCGGTGTGCGTCGCAGCCCAAACATGCGAAAGCCCCAGCAAAAAGGCTGCGGTATGCGGGTCGATTCGCTCGGCCAAAAGCGCATCGAAGGTCATGGACATGAGGGCGCGCAGCCATGCGGCCTCACCGGTCGACACCAGTTCGGCACCTGGAACGCTCGACGCGCACGACCCGCACATGAGGCCGCCCGCCTGGGGCGAAAAATACGACAGCATGGGGTCTCCGCACAGCACGCAGGCCGAAAAATCGGGTCGATAGCCAACGTGCGACAGCAGCTTAAAGACATATGCCGCCACAAGTAGATCCATATGCGCCGTGTCGAGCCCGCTGCCCACCAGGGCAAGCGCTCGCTGCGTTATAGCAAAGGTAAACGGGTCCTCGGCGTCCTCGAACGAGCACACGCGCGCGACCTCGGCGATCGCGCTTGCGGCGCAGGTCGTCTCATAATCGGGCGCAACGCCGAGCGGCGCCTCCATAAGCTCGGCCTGGGAAACCACGTCGAGTGACCGTCCATGTGCGAGCAGCATATCTACAGTACAGAACAGCTCGCAGCGCGCAGCCAGGCGTCCGCCGGGTTTGCGGGCGCCCTTTGCCACGGCACGAACCTGCCGCCCCCGCTCGTCAAGCATCGTCAAGATCAGGTCGGTCTCTTTGAGCTTGGTCTTGTCGAGCACGAGCACCTTCGTGCGATATGTCCGGGAGCCTGCCATGCGCGCTGCGCGTCCTTAGTCCTCGGCGTTGTAGCCAAAACGGCGAATCTGAGCCTCGTCGTCGCGCCAACCGGCCTTGACCTTCACGTCCAACTCCAAAAAGACCTGCGTGCCAAAGATGCGCTCAAGATCGCGACGGGCGTCGATACCGATATGCTTGATCATCTCGCCGCCCTTGCCGATGATGATGCCCTTTTGGCCCTCACGCTCGACATAAATGGTGGCGTGCACACGCAGCACCTTCTTGGTCTGCTCGAGCGCATCGCAAATAACGCCAACGGAGTGCGGAATCTCATCACGGGTGCGGCGCAAGACCTTTTCGCGCACAAACTCGGCAACGAGCGTCTCGTCGGAAGCGTCGGTACCCATGTCCTCGGGGAACCAACGCGGACCCTCGGGCAAAAAGTGCGCAACGGTCTCGATGAAGGCATCGACGTTAAAGTTCTTGACCGACGACGTCACGATCTCGTCGTCATATTCCATAAGCTCGTGGGCGGCCTTAAGCTGCTCCATGACCTGTGCGGGGTCGGCTTCATCGGCCTTGGTGAGCACCAGGACCTTCTTGGAACGGGCATTCTTGACACGCTCGGCAACCCAGGCGTCTCCCCTGCCGATCGGTTTGGTGGCATCAATCAAAAACGCGACAACATCGACATCGTTCAGCTCGAACAGCGCGCTCTTGTTCAGCTCGGACCCTAGACCGTCCTTGGGCTTGTGGATACCCGGGGTATCGACAAAGACCAGCTGGTAGCCGGGTCGGTTGACGACGGCGCGCATGCGGCGGCGGGTCGTCTGGGCCACCGGCGAGGTGATGGCGACCTTTTTGCCATAGCAGGCGTTGAGCAGCGTTGACTTACCGGCGTTGGGGCGGCCGACCAAGGCCACGAAGCCACTGCGGAAACCGGGCTCAACGTCGCCAAAGCCCGCGAGGCTGTCGTCCTCATCGCACAGGGCGTCGAGCTCCTCGTCGCTCATGCCCTCAAACGGGTCGAACTCCTCGACTTCCTCATAGGCCTCGGTCGCCTTAGCATCCGGGGACTCGTCGTCCAAAATCTCATCGGTAGACTGCATATTGTCGGACATGGGAATCCCTTTCTAAATAAAGCCGAGCGCGTGGGCAAATACCAGCAAGCCCACAATCGCGGCGGTGATGGAAAGAACGTATACGGAGGCGGCGGCGATGTCCTTCGCACGCTTGGCCAGCGGATGGAGCTCCTGGGTCGCCAGGTCGACGATGGCCTCCATGGCGGTATTGCAAAGCTCGCCGTGGATCACCAGGCCGCAACAGATGATAATCGTGGCCCACTCGGCAATGTCGAGCCCCACGATGCAGCCTGCAATGACGGTGCACACGCCCGCCACGAGCATGACCTTAATGTTGCGCTCGGTCTTGACGGCGGTGACGAAGCCCTCCATAGCGTAAGAAAACGACTTTAAGAAGGACGGATGGTCCTTGTTCGATCCGGGAATCATAGACGGCTCCTAGTCGTGGGCGTGGTTGGTGATGGGGCCGACGTGGACTAGCTTGGGGTCCTCGCCGCGCTCGAGCGCCAGATCGCGCAGGATGGCGTCCTCGCGGGCCTCCATGACCTCGGCCTCGTCGTCCTCGATATGGTCATAGCCCAGCAGGTGCAGCATGCCGTGTACGAGCATCAGACGACACTCGTCAGCGGGGCTATTGCCAAAACCGGGGGCCTGACGGGCAATAACCTGCGGGGCCAAGATGATATCGCCGAGCTCGAGCGTCTCGTCGGCGGGAATATCCTCGTCAAAGGCCGAGTCGCATTCAAACGAGAGCACATCGGTGGTGCGGTCGATACCGCGCCACTCGTGGTTGAGCTCGTGCATCTCGTCCTCGTCGACATACGAAAGGGAAATCTCGACTTCACGCTCAACGCCCTCGGCGGCAAGCACAACCTCGCAGATGTGCTCCACCTCCTGCGCGTCGAGCAGCGTATCGAGCTCGGCATCGTTGCTGATCAATACACTCAACGGGACTCCTTTCGGTCACGTACGCGCTTCTCGCGCACATCATCATAAGTATCGTATGCCTCGACGATACGTCCCACCAAGGCATGGCGCACCACGTCGGCACGCTCGAGGTGCGAAAATGCGACATCATCGACACGGCCCAAAATCTTCTCGACATCCGCCAAGCCACCACGACGACCCACCAGGTCACGCTGGCTCAGGTCGCCGGTAATCACGAACTTGGAGTTGAAGCCCAGGCGCGTCAGGAACATCTTCATCTGCTCGGGCGTGGTATTTTGTGCCTCGTCGAGCACCACGAAGGCATCACTCAGCGTGCGGCCGCGCATGTAGGCAAGCGGGGCGATCTCGATCACGCCGCGCTCCATAAGCTCATCGGTGCGCTCGCGATCCATCATGTCAAAAAGGGCGTCGTAAAGCGGACGCATGTAGGGATCGATCTTTTCCTCGAGGATGCCGGGCAAAAAGCCCAGATTCTCCCCCGCCTCGACAACCGGACGCGTCAAGATCAGACGGCCCACCTCGTGACGCTTGAGCGCGGCAACGGCGAGCGCCATGGCCAGATAGGTCTTACCGGTGCCGGCAGGACCCAGGCCAAACGTGATGGTATGCGTGCGGATGGCATCCACATAGCGCTTTTGGCCGAGCGTCTTGGGGCGAATGACGCGGCCGCGATACGAAAGCAGCACGTCATCGCGAAGCGACGTAGCCTCGTGCTCACCGTCGCGCAAGACGGCCAGGCAGCGAGAGACATCGTCGGCAGACAGCGTGCGCCCGGCGGCCGCCTCGCAAAAAGCGTGCTCGAAAAAGCGCGCCACGAGTTCGACCTCGTCCGGGTCGCCGCTCACGGAGATGCTATCGCCACGGGCGACCACATGAGCGCGAACCAAGCTCTCGAGCGCACGAAGGACGCCGTCGCCGGCGCCCAAAACGCGCGAGGGATCAATCCCCTCGGGAACGGTAAGTCTAATCTTCGAGGCTTCCATGAACCTCCCTGCGTGCATGGACCAAGCCGGAATCATCGACTCCGATGATAGCAACATCGAGCAGGCACGGGGCTGTAAGTCCACAGGTATCGTCAAGACGGGCATGATGGAACGAGCCGAGCGTCAGGTTGTCGCCATACTCGAGCACGGCACGCTCGACCGTGCCCACGCGACGGCGAGCGTCGGCAATAGCGAGCTCCTGTGCAGCGGCCCGCATACGGCGGCTGCGCTCGGCCATAACCTCGGGCGGAACCTGGTCGGGCATGTCGGCAGCAAGGGTACCGGGACGCTTGCTGTAGCGGAACACGTGCATACGCGAGAAACCCACACGGCGGCACAGCGCCAGCGACTCCTCGAACTCCTCGTCCGTCTCACCGGGAAAACCGACGATGACGTCGCACGAAAGGGACGCCTGCGGCAGATTGGCGCGAATCATACGCACCGTGTCCTCAAAGGCCTCCGCACTATAGGGACGGCCCATGCGATGCAGGGTCGCCGTGCAGCCGGACTGCACGGGCAGGTGCAAAAACGGGGCGATACGCTGCGGAAAGCGCGCCATAACCTTAAGCAGGCGCTCGGAGATATCCATGGGCTCGACCGAGGAAATGCGCACATGCGCAATAGTCGTGCGCTCCATGATGGCCTCGAGCAGCTCATCGATTTCGACGTGCTCGTCGGTCGCGCTCTTGCCATCGTAGGCACCCAGGTTCACACCGGTCAGCACCACCTCGGGCACGCCGGCCTCCTGGGCCTCGCGAACTTGCTCGAGCACGGACTCGACGGGCACGGAGCGCTCGGGGCCGCGCGCCTTCCACACAATGCAATAGGTGCAGCGATGGTTGCAGCCATCCTGAATCTTCACGCCCAGGCGAGAGCGACCGAGCGCATCGACCACCTCGCCATCGCTGCAGGCGGGAACGCTATCGGACTCAACACCCAGCACCTCGCATACACGTTCGGCGACATCTATCTTGGACGGCTCGGCAATCACGCGATCCGAAAGCTCCGACAGCTCCTCGGGATGCAAATTGACCACGCATCCGGTCACGACCACATAGGGCTCGTTTGGATGGGCCAGCGCATGACGGACGGCCTTACGGGTCTTGGCCTCGGCCTCGCCCGTAACGGCGCAAGTGTTAATGACGATCAGATCGGCATCCTGGGGCTCCACAATAGCGAAGCCCAGGCGCATAAGATCGGCAGTGATACGGTCGGACTCAACCCGGTTGACACGGCAGCCGAGGTTGACGACGGAAATATGGGGTGCGAGCACGCGGGCTCCTTAATCGAGGATATCGTCGAGGGCGCTCTTGATGCGGTCGGTCACCGACTTCTTACCGGAAGCGACGTCATCGCCCATATCATCGGCAAAAGCACGGAGCAGCTCGCGCTGCTTATTGGAAAGATTGGTGGGAACGACCACGCGCAGTTGCACGATCAGGCGGCCACGCGAACCGCCACCGCCAATGCGAGGCATGCCGTAATTATTGACGCTCACGGTATCACCGTACTGGGCGCCGGCGGGAACCGTCACCTTAACGACCTCGTCGGGCATAATGCCCCCGACCTCGATCTCGCAGCCGAGCGCAGCCTGCGCAATCGAGATATCGCTCACCAGGTACAGGTCGTCACCGTTGCGCTTAAAGCGCTCGTGGTCGGCAACGCGCACGTTGACAATCAGGTCGCCCGAAGGCTCGCCGCGAAGGCCGGCCTCGCCAAAGCCGCTCACACGCAGCTGGCGACCGGTCGAAACGCCGGCGGGAATATCGATGTCAATCTTATCATGCGAAGGCGTGCGGCCCTGACCGTCGCAGGTCTCGCAGGGATGGTCGATAACCGTGCCCTCGCCATGGCAGTCAGGGCAAGGCGAGGAAGACTGAACCTGGCCCAAAAACGAACGCTGAACCGTCGTGACGTAGCCCGTACCGTGGCAGCGGCCGCACTGCTTTTCCTGTGCGCCCTCTGCCCTACCGGTGCCATTGCAGTCCTCGCAAGGAGCAAGGCGGTCATAGCTGATTGTCTTTTTGCAGCCGAGCGCCGCCTCCTCGAGCGTCACCGAAAGCGAGATGGCCATGTCTCGTCCGCGACGACGCTCACGACGGCTGCGGGCGCCACCGCCGGCACCGCCGCCAAAGAACGACGAGAACAAGTCGTCCATGCCCATGCCACCAAAGATATCGTTGATATCGACGTAGCCCGAACCACCAGGGCCGTCGGCAGTGCCGTAACGGTCGTAGTTAGCACGCTTCTGCTCATCGGAAAGAACGGAATAGGCCTCGTTGAGCTCCTTGAACTTGGCCTCGGCCTCGGGGTCGTCCGAAACATCCGGATGTACGGTACGGGCCTTCTTTAGAAACGCACGCTTAATCGTCCGCGCGTCGGCATCCATGTCGACGCCAAGCACCTCGTAGTAATCCCTATTTTCCGACACGACCGAATCCTTCCGACTTTCATTATTGTCACAGTGCGTCCTATACCCAAGCAGGGCCGACCGCAAACAGAGGGTTTGATGTTATTGCATTTGGTACGGCGAAAGCATGGCCCGTTGCGAGCAGCTCGCGAACCAAACCGACACGAGCGCGAACATGAAGCCGTTGGCAAAACCGTTGGCAAACTGCATCGCGCCGCGCTTCCACCACAGCAGGCTGCGATGAAGCACGCCGTCCGAAAGCACCATGAACAGGCCCATGGCAAACGGAATAAAGCACATCACGGCAAAGGCCGAGAACACGCCCGAGATGGCCGAGAGTACCAAAAACGGCGCCACGATGCCCATCAGGTAAAAACCGGTACGAGCTTTGCCTTCCAAGCGCTCGGCCTCAACATGGGCGCGGCCGACCAGATCGCCGCCCGCGGCACCGTTGGTGCCAGCATGACCCATGCCGCCAATGCGGACCTCGTCGCCATCGTGCGTGCCGGCAGGAAACTCAATCGTCTGCTCGGAGGTTACGCGAGTACGACCGCTGCCGCCGCAATCAGGGCAGGGGTCGGCCACGACCTTACCGGAACCGCCGCACTCGGGGCAGACCGACTGGAACGTGCCCGCACAAAACAGGAAGGACAGGTCGACGTCGATATGGCCGCGGCCGCCACAGCTTGGGCAGGTATGGGCATGCTCGGAGGAGACAGAGCCCGAACCGCCGCAGTTGTTACAGGTATCGAAGCGCGTGTAGCGGACGGTCTTGCGGGCACCGCCCTTTGCCTCCTTGGCGTCGAGTTTGATATCGACGACCACGTTGGCGCCGTTCTCGGGATTGTAGGCAGCCTGCCCGCGACGCGGCTGGCCCCAGGCTCCACCAAAGGGAAAACCGCCCTCAAAGGGATTGCCATAGCCCGCGCTGCCGGCGTAGCCGCCGCCATAGGGCGAAGCCGTAGGAGCGCCGGCGAAGGGGTTGCCCGAACGCATGGCGTCGTAGCGCGAACGCTTCTGCTCGTCCGAAAGCACGGCGTAGGCCTCGGAAACCTCTTTAAACTTTTCCTCGGCATCCGGCTCTTTGTTGACGTCCGGATGGAGCTTGCGGGCCTTTTGCTGGAAGGCCTTTTGAATATCACGCGAGGTGGCGTCCTTGGAGACACCCAGAATCTCGTAGTAATCTTTTTCGTTCATCGTCGCCATGCGCGGCAACCTCCTGCTCAAAGCAGCGTATATATTGCGGTAATTCTACCCGAGCGGTCTATGCTAGACCCCAAAACAGCTCGAACAGAACATTTCCATCGAGCCAACCTAGGTGTGTCGGCGCTAAACGGGCGCGGGCGCGGCCTGCGACGACATCTGCCGAAGTGAAGGATCCCTCATGGGCCCCGAGCGCCTCGGGCACCCACGTGGCAAGTCCCAATTCGAGCGCGTGATCGCAGGCAGCTGCCAACTCGCCCGTTGGGATGACGAAAGCTGCACGAACCAACAGGTCGGACGCGACACCGCGCGTCATGCGACAAGCGAGCATCAGGTCTTCAGCCGCAGCCTCGCGCTGCGACAGATATTCGGTCTCGAACGCCATCGCGTCATCGTCACGTTGCACCAGACGCACGCGGTACGCATCGCCTCGAGAAGACACGCCGGGGAACAAACCTGCGAGACGGTCGAAATCCTCGGCGTCGAGCATGCCCGCGGCAGAACGACCCAGGCCCAGATAGCCCCGTCCGGTCCAGTAGGCAATGTTATGGGCGCACTCATGGCCGTCGAGCGCGTAGCTCGCCACCTCATACGGGTGATAGCCGGCGGCACCCAGGAGCTCGCGTGCCAAGTCCATGCACGAAGCCTGAAAATCCTCGTCGGGCTCGAGCGACTCGTCGCGGCGCGCCATGCGATAAAGGGGCGTCCCCTCCTCAAGCGTGAGCGGGTAGACCGACACATGATGCGGGGCCGCCACCAGCACGCCATCGAGCGTGCGCTTCCAACTCGCTGCGGTCTGCCCGGGAAGTCCGCACATAAGGTCGCACGACACATCAAGCCCAGCGTTCTTGACCGTCGCGATGGCGGCGAGCGCCCGATCGGCATCGTGAATACGGCCGATGGCAGTAAGTTCGGCGTTATCGAGCGTTTGCACGCCCAGAGAGACGCGTGTGACACCAACCTTGACAAGTGCAGTGGCAAGCTCGGCGGTCAGCGACTCGGGATTGGCCTCGCAGGTAAACTCAACGGGGGCACACCACGCACGAATACGCCGCGCCAGCTCCACCAGGCGCTCCCCCGCCAGCGACGGCGTACCGCCGCCAACATAGACGGTGCGGATCTGGTCAAGGGCATCAGCCTTGCCAAAAGCATCGAGACGCGCGAACAACTGCTCAAAATAGGCATCGAGCGCAGCGCTCAGGTCGCACGGAGCAAAACTGCGCGAGTCAAAGTCGCAGTACCGGCACTTTTGGGCGCAAAACGGCACGTGCACGTACAGTGCGGTAACGGCCACCCTTAAGCCTCCAGAGGATGAGGGGGCACCGATTCGCCGGCGGCAAGGGCGGCCTCGCAGGCCACCACATCGCGCTCGATCTCATCGACCAGTGCCATAAACTCCTCGTAAGTGGAACAGCGCACCACATGGGCACGCCAAGCGGCGGCATGGGGCATGCCTTTTAAGTACCAGCTTGCATACGTGCGGGCACGCGACATGAGCGGCAGGAGCTCATGCGTCAGCGTTAGGTGCTCACGCAGGGCGTCCAGGCGCTCGACCGAGCTGCGCGGCGGCACCGGTATGCCATCGAGCGCAAGAGCGCGAGCATCACCAAAGACCCAGGGATTACCGTAGATACCGCGCGCGATAAACACCGCGCTGGCACCCGAGTTGCGCAGATGCTCCGCGGCATCCTCGGCCGAGAACACATCGCCCGAACCAATCACGGGAATCTCAACGGCGTCGGCAACCTCATCGACGACCGACCAATCGGCCTGGCCCGTATAGAGCTGCGTGGCGCAACGACCATGCACGGCGACTGCGGCAGCCCCTGCGCCCTCAAGCATCTGGGCAAATGTCGCGGCATTGCGGTCCTCGGCATAAAAACCTTTGCGAATCTTGACGGTCACGGGCACGTGCGCCGCGCCCACCGTGGCCTCGACGATCTTCTCCGCCAGGTCGGGCGTGCGCATGAGCGCCGAGCCCTCGCCCTTGGTAACGACCTTGCGGGCGGGGCATGCCATATTGATATCGATGAGCGACAGGCGATCGCCAACGCGCTCCTCGACGGCAGCGACGGCGCTCGCAAACTGATCGGGCTTGGAGCCAAAGAGTTGCACGCAAATCTGCTGCTCCTCGTCGGCCGGTAGCACCAGGCGCCAGGTCTTGTTGCTGGCATAGGCAAGGCCCGCCACGCTCACCATCTCGCTGTAGGCAAGGTTGGCACCGCGACGGCGGCACATGATGCGGTAGGCAGGGTCGGTCACGCCCGCCATGGGAGCCATAAGGAACGGCTGCTCGGCATAGGCGCCCAGCAGCCGCAGACTATATTCGGAAAGCGCCATAGACCTACTCGTCCACCTTGAGGATCGCCATAAAGGCCTCCTGCGGGACCTCTACCGAGCCGATGGCCTTCATGCGCTTCTTGCCCTCTTTCTGCTTCTCGAGCAGTTTGCGCTTACGAGAAATATCGCCGCCGTAGCACTTGGCAAGCACGTCCTTGCGGCGCGCCTTGACGGTGGAGCGGGCAATGATCTTGTTGCCGATAGCACCCTGGATGGGCACCTCGAACAGCTGACGCGGAATAATCTCCTTGAGCTTGTCGCATAGGCCGCGGGCAAGACCGTAGGCCTTGTCCTTGTGGACGATAAACGACAGCGCGTCCACCTCGTCGCCCGAAAGCAAAATATCGAGCTTAACGAGCTCGGAGGGACGGTACTCGTTGAACTCGTAGTCCAGGGAGGCGTAGCCCTTGGTACGGCTCTTGAGCTGATCAAAGAAGTCCAAGATGAGCTCGGCGAGCGGCATGTCAAAGCGCATCTCGACCGATTTGCTCGTGAGATGGATCATGTCGGTTGTAATGCCACGGTGCTCGATAGCGAGCTGCATGACGGCACCCGTATACTCGGGCGGGCAGATGATCTTAGCCTTGAGGTAGGGTTCCTCGATACGCTCGATGCGCGTGGCCTCGGGAAGATCCTGCGGGCTACGGACATCAATCATCTCGCCGTCAGTCTTGTAGACGTGATAGTCCACCGAGGGGCTCGTGGCAATGAGGTCCAAGTTGAACTCGCGCTCCAGGCGTTCCTTGACGACCTCCATGTGCAGCAGGCCCAGGAAGCCCACGCGGAAGCCAAAGCCGAGCGCCACCGAGGTCTCGGGCTCCCACACCAACGACGGGTCGTTGACGTGCAACTTATCGAGCGCGTCACGCAGGTTCTCGTAGTCCTTGTTATCGATCGGGAACAGACCCGTATAGACCATGGGTTTAGCCTCGCGGTAGCCGGGAAGCGGCTCGGGGCAGGGATTCGACGCCCACGTGAGGGTATCGCCCACGCGCACGGCCTCGGGGTCCTTCAGGCCCGTGACCACGTAGCCGACCTCGCCAACCGTCAGCGCGTCAACCGGGGTCTCGGCAGGACGCTTGACACCCACGCCATCGACCAAAAAGTCGCCCTTTGCCTGCATCATGCGCAAGGTATCGCCTTTTTTGATGGAGCCGTCAAAGACGCGCACCGTGGCGACGACGCCACGATACTCGTCGAAGTACGAATCCAGAATGAGTGCCTTGAGCGGCGCGTTCGCATCGCCCTTGGGCGGAGAGATCAAAAAGACAATGGACTCCAGCAGATCGTGGATGCCCTCGCCGGTCTTGCCCGAGACACACACGGCATCATCGGCAGGGATCGCCAGGTCATCCTCGATCTCGGTCTTAACCTCGTCGGGGTGTGCCGAGGGCAGGTCGATCTTGTTGATGGCCGGCACAATGTCCAGATTGGCGTTCATGGCGAGCGTCGCGTTGGAGACGGTCTGCGCCTCGACGCCCTGCGTGGCGTCGACAACGAGCACCGCGCCCTCGCAGGCTGCCAGCGAGCGCGAGACCTCATAGGTAAAGTCCACGTGGCCCGGCGTATCGATCAGGTTGAACTGATACGTCTCGCCATCGTCGGCGTCATAGGACACGCGAACGGCATTGGACTTGATCGTAATGCCGCGCTCGCGCTCGATATCCATGGTGTCGAGCAGCTGCGACTCCATGTCGCGCTCGTCGACGGTATGGGTGAGCTCGAGGATGCGGTCACTGATCGTTGACTTGCCATGGTCGATGTGCGCAACAATCGAGAAGTTGCGGATGTGGGAAATGTCATTTGAAGTATTCATGCGGACTATCTTACCCGAGCGATACAAAAAATGGAGCCTGTTCCATAAAACAGGCTCCATTTATGCGCGTAAACTGTGTGGTGTGAAATTTACAACTTAGGCGTTGATGCTGTTCACGAGCTTGGCAAGACCGGACTTGCGGTTGGAAGCCTGGTTCTTGTGGATAACATGCTTGGCGGCAGCCATGTCGAGACGCTTGGTGACGGTCTTGAGGGCGGCCTGGGCCTTCTCGGCGTCGCCCTCGGCGACGGCGGACTGGACGTGCTTGGTCAGCGTCTTGAGCTCGGACTTGACAGCCTTGTTACGCATGCGAGCTGCCTCATTGGTGCGGATACGCTTCTTCTGAGACTTGATGTTTGCCACTTCTGGAGTTCCTTTCGAGTTCCTTGCAAAAAATGTATGACACCTCTGAGACACGGTGAGGTCATGCAAGCGCCTACTATAGCACGCTCCCCCTCAAAGGGATAGAACGAATTTGCCAAATAGGCAGGTATCATCACGATTTTCTCAAGATGTTCGTAATCCAGAGCAAAAGCGCGGTCTCAGAATCGGCCGAACCCTTGAGCGCGAGCTCCACATCGACCGCTCCCTCGAGCGCTGCGACGAGCTCTGTCATCGAAAAGCGGCGAGCCCAGGTCAGGTGATTCTTGACCTGCCAGGACTGGAGCTTAAGCGTTGCGGCCAGCTCACGACCCTGTCCGCGCGCATCGAGCGCCTTGGCAACGATAAGCTCGCGAATACGGCCGCACAGCAATGTGTAAGTCCACACGTAGCTCTTGGCGGGCAGTAGATTGAAGAGCTCGAGCGAGCGGCGCATGTCACGGGCCGAGACCGCATTGAGAAAGTCCCAGGGCTGAACCTCGGCCGTACGTACAATCCAGCGCTCAACGTCGGCAAGCTCAATCTGGGGCGCCTCGACCATCTGGGCAAGCTTAGCCAAATCGTTATCGAGCATGCGAGTGTTTTCACCCGAACGCGAGACGAGTTCCTCGGCGGCCGCCGTCGAGATCGACTTGCCATGCTGCGTCGCCATCTGCTGAACGCGGCGCGGTAGCTCCCAGCGCTTGGTGCCGGAGCAATCGATCACGGCCTTCTTGTCGATCTTGGCGATCGCCTTATACAGGCGCGTGTTCTTGGCAAGCGAGTCGGCGATGATGAGGCAGACCGTTGTGGGGCTGGGACTTGCGAGGTACTCGACGAGCGGCTCCGAGACAGCCTTAGCGAGCTTTGAGCAGCCATCAAGGATTACCAGGCGAAACTCGCTGCCCATCGGAAAGGTGTTAAGCGATCCGATAATGGACTCGATATCGGGGTCCTTAGTCATGTCGCGCTCGTCGAGGTTAAACTCGACCATACCCGACTTTTCCAGACGCGCTTTCATACGCGAGACGGCGTGATCGCGCTTGACTCCGTCGGTACCGACGATCAGATATGCCGGCAGCAGACCGGTTTCGGACATTGCGCTCCCCTCCCGCAGGCCTTCGTATTCGTTCCGTGCCATTCTAGCCCAGGGGCCCACCACACGCCAACGACGTCGTCACGGTCGCTGGCATCGCATCGCAAAGCCATTCTCAGTCGGCGTGACGGTAATGTCGCCGTGTTCGATGGTGCACGCGAACATGCCACCCGCTTCCTTCACGGCATCGATGCAGGCATCGGACGGATGACCGTATCGATTCCCCTCGCCCGCGCTCGCGAGGGAAAGCTCGGGTCTCAGAATCTCCAGCAGCGCGGCATCGACCGAAACCTTGGAGCCGTGATGCCCGAGTTTAAGGACATCGATATCCCCCACCTCATGCACGAATTCCCGTTCCTGGTCGAGCTCGGCATCACCGGTGAGGAGCATGCGCAGGCCCTTGTCTTCCTGAACATAAGAGAGCAGCAGGACAAGCGAGTCCTCATTGCCCTCGCCATCCACGGACTCGAATGGCCACATCACGCGGGCGCAAAATGAGCCGATGTCGACCGTATCCCCATGGCGCACCTGCCGATACTCCACGCCAGGTCGGTTCAATACCTCGGCAGGAGCATCCTCCAGCGCATCTGCCGCCACGGCAATCGTTCCGACCGAAAACTGTTCGAGCACGGCAGGCAGACCACCCCAGTGATCCTCATCCCAATGCGTCACAAAGACGGCATCGATATGGTGCACGTTATTGCGAACCAACGCCGCCACCACGCGCTCGTCGAGCCCGCAGTCGACGAGCGCTACTGTGCCGCCCTGGCGGATAAGAATCGCATCGGCCTGGCCCACATCGAGCACCGTCACCGAAGGCGGAGCGAACCGATCCCAGTAGGCGTACGGAATCGCAGCCAAGAACACCAGGCACGTAAGCCCCACCGCCATAGGACGTGCACGGGGACGCGGCCACCAGACCAGCAGAACCGCCAGCAAACACGGCACTAGGTAAATCCACATGCTATCGGGCGGCACACTCACGGATGCACCCGGCACGGCGGCAAACAGCTGCTCGAAGAACAACGCGCAACGGGCGGCAACCATGGGCACAATGAGCGCCCAAATCCGCAATGGTGCCACGAGCGAATAGGGAACCAGTACGATCGACACAGCGAGCAGTACGCTCACCACCGGACCGATGACCGCATTTGCCAGCGGAGCAATGAGCGAGAACGTACCGAAGGCAGGAATGGTAATGGGGAGCGTCGCCAACTGCGAGCACAGCGTGACGGAAAGCATGCTGGCAACGCCCGACGGCACACCCAACTCACCCAAAGCGTAGGTCGCATAGGGGCAAAAGCACAGAATGGCTAAGACGCTGGCACATGAAAGCTGAAAGCCCATCTCGAACAGCACCGTCGGCCGCAGTAGCACAAAGATGGACATGGTTACGAAGAGCGCCGATGCGCCGTGCCGGCGACGCCCTGCGCCGTTTACGACAAGCGTCGCGAACACCATGCAGCACGCGCGCACGGCCGAGGGAGACGCGCCCGTAAAGGCAGCGTAGCCCACAAGCGTTATCGCCAATATCACCCGCCGAAGACCACGTGAACACCGAGTCTTTTGCAATACGCCCTCAATTACAAACCCCACGATAGACAAATGGCTGCCGGAGACGGCGATAAGATGCGCCGTACCCGTCACCGAAAACCAGTCGCCCGCCGACTGGGCGCGCAGCTCGGCCGAACGACCGCAGACGACACCGGCTATGAGTGCACGCGCCGGGTCGGTCGCAGGCGCGATGGACGCAAGCAGCCCATTTCGTAGCCGAAGCAGCGGCCCCGGAGAGCCCTCATCGACCGACACAATCCGAACGGCTTTTACCTTGCATACCTCGCCTCGGAGCACGCGCGATCGTCCATACGCATCGTTCTCAAAACGCGAAACGCGACCGATAACACGCACGTGCGCCCCGACCTTGAGCTCGCGGTCGCACGATAGGCGAACCGTTGCCAAGTTCTTACCGTCCGCGCGTGCCTCGCAGGTATAGGAATACACGTCGTCGTTTATTGATGGATCGCCCTGCACGACAAACTCGAGGCTGCTTGCCGCTCGACCGTCGAGCGCCTTCGAGGCGCTTAGCGCACCCACAGCCCACCAGGCCGAGACGACCGCTCCCGCCACGAGACCGACGGACGCGGCATACAGCCACCGCTTCAAAGGGGCAAGCCGCGCACATGATTGAGCCAGCATAACAAATACCGCCGCCGCAACGGGAATGGTCCATAGCGGCCCGACCGCTGGCGCCCGCTCCCTCAACAGCGCATCAGCGGCCATGTTGAGCACCAAGACGCAGCTCATGCACATGCCGGCACACAGGGTCATCGTCCACGGAAGCAGGGGCCGCGGAGGCATAACACGCTCGCGCTCGGTCGCACTCATACGCAGATGCAATCTTTGATTTTGGCAAGCTTCTTCTCGCCGATTCCCGACACACGCATCAGGTCGTCAACCGAGGCAAAAGCACCGTTCTTTGTCCGCTCATCGATAATCGACTGGGCCATGGAGGGACCGATGCCCGAGAGCGTCTGCAGCTCTGCCGCGCTTGCCGTATTGATGTTTACCAGGCCTGTTGCGCCGCTCACGCCCGATGATGCGGAAGCCCCACCATCAACACCGGCTTCCGCAATAGACGCCTGCTGCTCCCCTACCGTTGGAACGTGGATTTTTTGTCCATCAGTGACCTTAGATGCCCGATTGAGCCCCGTAACGTCTGCCTCGGGCGCCAGCCCGCCGGCGGCATCAATCGCCTGAGCCACCCGCGCGCCGTCCTTGAGACGATATACACCGGGCGACACAACGGCGCCCTCGACATCGACATAGACCTCTGCCGCGGCAGAAGCCTTAGTCGAAGAACCTTCGGATGTCTTTCCGCTCGAGGCATCACCGGATCCCGGCTCCACCAACGAGCCCGAACCGTCAGTGCGCTCAAACGACACGGCGCCGGCACCGCCGCCAAGGTTCGCCATCGCCAAGCCGCTCGCCATCGCAATGACGCCCAGCATCGCCACCACCACAGCCTTATGACCGAGCAGCTTGCCTGCCCAGCGGTCCATCTTTTTGACCCGTTCGTGTTGTTCGCGCTGCGCCATAACAAAACCTCCCAACAACATCGTGTCAGGAAAAGAGCCCTGCAACGGCCATGCTTCAAAACCGGTTTTCGCGGTCAAACCAAAAGCCGACCAAAACCTTGCACAAATCTGTCCATTTATTCAGGCACACGTCAGCAAATGAACACTTAGCCGCAAAATGCCCAGATAGCAAAAGACCGACGATGCAAGAGCATCGTCGGTCTATGCACAAATTTACTCGTGATCTTGGTAAATCTCACGCGGAGCAAGCTCCGAATGTTTGCATTTTAAGGTCTTAGGGGCCTTATACGTGTTGCTTTCGAAGTCGATGTACTCGGTCTGCTTGAGTAGGCGCTCGATCATCTCCTCGTGATCGAACAACTCCCAGGCCTCATGCACGGCATCGAGTTTAGCGTGCGTCTCGGGACGACGCGGCATAAACAGCGTGCAGCAGTCGGGAGCGGCCTCAGTCGAGATATCGAACGTACCAATCTCCTCGGCGCGCGCGATAATCTCCTGCTTGTCCGAACCGATGAGCGGACGGAACACGGGGATCTTCACGGCCTCGTTAACGGCCATGATATTCTCAAGCGTTTGGGAGGCAACCTGTCCAAGCGATTCGCCCGTCACGATGGCCTTGGCGCCCTCGATGTGTGCAATGCGCTCGGCAACCGAATACATAATGCGGCGATACATGATCACGCGCAGGTTGCTGGGACAGGTGACCGAAATCTCACGCTGGCAGTCGCCAAACGGCACCACGTACAGGCGGCCGATCTGGACACCCGGCTCAAGCGCACGGATGATGTCCTGCACCAAATACTCGCTCGTGTCGGGCGTCTGCGGACGACCTGAGAAATGCACCGGCACGCACACCGCGCCACGACGCGCGAGCATCCAGGTCGCCACCGGAGAATCAATACCCGACGACAGCAGCGTCACGACCTTGCCGGCAGAACCCACCGGCAGACCGCCCACGCCGCGCTCGGAGCGTGCGTACACGTAAACGCTACCCTGGACCACCAGTACGTGCACCATCGCGTCGGGGTCGTGCATTTGAACCTTTTTATCGGGGAAGGCCTCACACAGTACCTCGCCCACCTGTCGATTGATATCAATCGAGGTGAGCTCGTAGTCGGTGTTAGAGCGCTTGGCATGCACCTTAAACGACTCAAAGGGACCAAACTCGCGCAGCGCCTTCACGGCGGCGGCGCAGTACTCCTGCGGGTCGCGGTTCGTGTGATATGCCAGGGACACGCGGGCAACGCCGGGTACGGTGCGAATGACGCGCGCCGCCTCGTCGGCCTGATGCTCATTAAAGGTCACGAGGATATAACCGGAAATTCGAGACACGGCATTCACGGAAAAGGCGGCCAAGGCCGCCTTGATGTTATCCATGAGGATATGCTCAAAATGTGCGCGGTTCTTGCCCTTCAGTCCAACCTCGTGATAGTGGACCAGGCAGACGCGAGCCGCCATTTAGGCTTCAGCAACCTTGTGGCCGAGCGCCTTCTCGTAACGAGCCTCGTCGTAAGAGATGTCACCGTCGACAATCTCGTCCATAGCCATCGAGATGGTATCGGCACCGGAAAGCCCGATGGTGATGTCATCGACATCCTGGACGGCAAGCACGCGGTTGTGCTGGCCACGCAGCATGCTATTGATGTCGCAGGCGCGCTTGGAGGCAAGCGAAGCGAGCAGGAAGCGGTTGTGATCGGTCTTCTCCAGAAGATCGTCAATGCAAGGCTTTACAACGGACACGGACCTCAGATCCTTTCATGCATATCGAGAACGCGAACGAGTTCATCGGTCGCGCGGTCGAGATCGTCATTCACCACGACGTCGTCGTAGCGGTCGGCAAGGGCAAGCTCATCGGCGGCGTTTGCCATACGCAGCTCAATCGTCTCGGGCGTCTCGGTACCGCGACCGACTAGACGCTCGCGGAGCACCTCAAGCGAAGGCGGCTTGATAAAGATCAGCACGGCCTCGGGGAAACGCTCCTTCACCTGCAGGGCGCCCTGGACATCGATCTCCAAAATCAGAGACGAGCCCGAGGCGAGCTTGGATGTGACCTCGCTCACCAACGTGCCGTAGCAGTTACCGTGGACCTCGGCCCACTCAACAAACTCACCGTTTGCCACGCGGCGGTCGAACTCCTCGCGCGTCAGAAAAAAGTAGTTGACGCCGTCGACCTCACCTTTGCGTGGTGCTCGCGTGGTAGCCGAAACCGTCAAACCCAGGTTCGAGCGGCGCTCGCGCACACGAGTGACGAGCGTACCCTTGCCTGCGCCTGACGGTCCAGAAATCACAAAGAGCTTGGAATCCTGAGCGCTCACTTATTTGGTCAGCTGCTCGAGGAGCTGCTCGCGCTGACGGACGCCGAGGCCCTGGACGCGACGAGTAGCGGAGATACCGAGCTCCTCCATGATCTTGGCGGCCTTGGCCTTGCCATAACCAGGGAGAGACTCGATGAGGGTGGAAACCTTCATGCGGGAAGCGATGGGGTCATCGGAGTTGAGCACGGACTCGAGGGACTTCTCGCCCTTCTTGATCTGCTCGCGAAGCTCAGCGCGGGCGTGACGTGCGGCGGCAGCCTTCTCAAGAGCCTGCTTGCGCTGCTCGTCGGTAAGCTGAGGGAGTGCCATTCGTACCTCCAAATAGTTGGGTTATATCTGATTCAATAATTGGCATTTTAGCACGTAGAACGTACAAAATGCCTAATCGCGGCTCCATAGGTTAGACGATACCCGCAAAAAGTGCAATATACTGCGCCCAAAGTTAAGCCCCTGACCTGCGATTCCACACAAAGGATGGGAAAGTTTACGCAGGCACAGGGGCTATTTTGTGCTAATGAGACCCAAAAGTGGTGACTTAGGGGAATCTTTTACGCGACGTTTTCGACCAGCTCGGCGACGATGGCGTCAAAGGCGGCAACCGGATCGTCGGCACCGGTGATGGGACGGCCCACCACAATGTGGCTTGCGCCACGCTCGATAGCCTGGGAAGGCGTCGCCACGCGGGACTGGTCACCAAGGGCGGCACCCACCGGACGCACACCCGGAGTCACGATCAGGGCATCAGGACCCAGCAGCTCACGCATGTCGTGAGCCTCCATCGGCGAGCACACGATGCCGTCGATGCCGTTGGTCTGGGCAAGCTTTGCCAGACGGGCGGCTTCCTCGGCCACGGGAGACTCGACGCCGATCTCGCTCAAGGCATCCTGATTCATACTCGTGAGCACGGTAATGGCGACGAGCTTGGCGCGGTCCTCGCGCGCCTCCTCGGCACCCTCACGGCACGCGGCGAGCATAGCGCCCGAACCCAAGCCGTGGACCGAGAGCAGGTCGGCACCGGCAAGCGAGGCCGAACGGGCGGCACCGCGCACCTGATGCGGAATGTCATGGAACTTAAGGTCGAGGAAGACCTTGAAGCCCAAGTCCTTGAACGTCTTGACGATCTCGGGACCCTCGGCGTAATAGAGCGTCATGCCCACCTTGAGCCAGACGGCGTGGCCCGAAAGCTCATGGGCGAGCTCGAGCGCACGCTCACGATCGCAGTCGAGGGCGACGATAACACGGTCGCGGGCATCATTCTCTAGCATTCGAAAGCACCTACCAGCTCGTTGATATCCTTCACGCCCTGGGACTCTGCCCAAGCCTCGAGCTCGCGCGCGATCTTAATCGAAGCGCACGGATCGACAAAGTTGGCCATACCGACCGACGCGCAGGTGGCGCCGGCCAGGATAAACTCGGCAGCATCCTCGCCGGTCATGACACCGCCGACGCCGTTGATGGGGATATCGACGGCCTGAGCGACCTCCCAGACCATGCGAACGGCGATGTGGTGGCACAGCGGGCCCGAAAGGCCGCCCTTGGGCTTGGCAACACGGGACTTGCGGGTGTGCACGTCAATGGCCATGCCCTGGATGGAATTGATGACCGAAAGGCCGTCGGCGCCGGCAGCCTCGAGAGCCTTGGCAATCTCGGCGACATTAACCGGAGCCATCTTTACGAACAGCGGCTTATCGGTCACCTTGCGGCAGGCAGCCATAACGGAAGAGGCGCCCTCGGGCGTGGAGCCCATGGCGGCACCGCCGGCGGCGATATTAGGGCAGCTCACGTTGATCTCGTAGCCGGCAGCCCAGGGGCACAGCTCGACATACATCTCGAGCGCGCGGACAAACTCGTCAACGGAGTGGCCGGCAACCTGACAGATGACCTGGCAGCCGTCCTTGGACAGCTGTTCGAGCCACGGACCGGACTCGCGGGCAAAGGCGGCCACGCCGGGGTTCTGAAGGCCCACGGAGTTGATCATACCGCCGGGAATTTCGGCCATGCGGGGCGCGGGGTTGCCGGGCCAGGGCTCGGCAGCGCAGCCCTTGGTGGTGATGGCGCCCAGCTGGGAAACATCAAAGAAGTTCTGGAACTGCCAACCGTAGCCAAAGGTACCGGCTGCGGTGTTGATGGGGTTCTGCATCTTGACGCCGCCGAAATCGACGGCCATGTTAACGGTACCCACTAGAAGACCACCACCTTGGAAGCATCGAACACGGGGCCGCACATGCAAGCACCCTTCATACCGTCGACCGTCTCGACATTGCAGGTGTTGCAGGCGCCAAAGCCACAGCTCATCATGCGCTCGAGGGACACCTCGCAGTACGCACCGGCCTCGGCGGCAGCGGCGGCGACTTTCTTCATCATGACAGCGGGGCCGCAGCTGGCGACGTAGTCGTAGCCGCCCTCGCCAAGCAGCTCAGCGGCAGGATCGGTGCAAAAACCGTGCGTGCCGAGCGAGCCGTCGTCGGTGCACACGTTGACCGTATCGCACAGCGCGCGGAACTCATCGACTCCCACGGCCTTGGACGCGGTGCCAAAACCCAGGCACACGTCGACGGCCACACCCTGCTCGACGAGCATGCCGGCAAGGCACAGCACGGGCGGAACACCGATGCCGCCCGCAACGAGCAGCGCCTTCCTGGTGCCCTCGGGCACAAGCCAGCCGCGGCCGCCAGGGCCCAGCAGATTAGAGGTGGAACCGGGGGCCATCTGCGACAGACGACGGGTGTCATCGCCCACGACGGCGTACCACAGCTCGACGGTGCCGGTCTGGGCGTCGGCGCGATAGAAGCTCAGGGGCACGCGAAGCAGCGAGGACGCATCGCCGGGCACGGCAATGTTCACAAACTGGCCGGACTTGAGCGCACTTGCAAGCTTGGGGGCCGAGATAACGAGCGAGAAGATACCGTCGGCGATCTCCTGGTTCGAGACGACCTCGAAGTCGTGCATGCGTGCAGTGGAAGGTGTGGGCATAGACGCTCCAATCCCCCATGCGGTTGCATGGTTCAGGCGAACAGAAAGCGCGGCACCGCAAGGGCACCGCGCACAAAAGCGATAAGGCTATGCTAGCAGATGCAGCCGTCGGCGAGCGTCTGCTTGCCGCCGACAAACACATCGGTGGCACGACCGGTGAGCGTGCGGCCGGCAAAACCGGAGTTCTCGGCACGCGACTCGTAACCGTCCTCGCCGACCGTCCAGGTAGCAGCGGGATCGAACACGGTCAGGTCGGCAACGGAGCCCGCCTTGACCTGAACCTGGTCGAGGCCCAGGATCTCACGAGGCTTGATGGCCATGAGCTCGACCATGCGACCCATGCTCATCTTGCCCGTGTTGACCAGCTCGGTGAGCACGAGCGACAGCGAAGTCTCGAGGCCGATCATGCCGAAGGGCGCAAGCTCGAACTCGCGGGCCTTCTCCCACGGGGTGTGGGGAGCGTGATCGGTGACGATAGCGTCGACGGTACCGTCGATGACGCCCTGGCGAATGGCCTCGGCGTCCGCCTCGGTACGCAGCGGCGGGTTGACCTTGAGCGAGGTGTTGTAGGTCTCGTCCAGGTCGTTCTCGGTCAGGAACATGTGATGCGGCGTGGCCTCGCAGGTAACCTGAACGCCAGCGGCCTTGCCGGCACGCACGAGCTCCAGGCCATGGGCGGTGGAGATATGCTGGATGTGTAGTTTGGCGCCGGTCAGCTTGGCGATCTCGATGTCGCGGGCGATCTGAAGCTCCTCGCCGGCAGCCGGCCAACCCTCGAGGGCCAGACGGGTCGAGACCCTGCCCTCGTTGATCTGGCCGTGACCGACCAGGTCCTCGTCCTGGCAATGGCTCATGAAGACCTTGCCGAATATCTTGCCGTAGTCCATGCAGCGACGGAGCATGCCCGCGCCCTGCACGCCGCGACCGTCGTCGGTGAAGGCGACGGCGCCGTGGGCGACCATATCGCCCATCTCGGACATAGCCTCGCCCTTAAGACCGCGGGTCATGGCGCCCGACGGATAGACGCGGCAGTGACCGACCTCGGCAGCACGGGACTTGACGAACTCCACGACGGTGCCGTTATCGGTGACGGGATCGGTGTTGGGCATGGAGCACACGCCGGTAAAGCCGCCCTTGGCAGCTGCGCGGGTGCCGCTCTCGATGTCCTCTTTGACCTCGTAGCCGGGCTCGCGAAGGTGAACGTGCATATCAACCAGGCCGGGGACGAGGTACTTGCCGGAAAGGTCGCGGACCTCGGCTCCCTCGACGGCAAGATTCTCGCCGACCTCGGCGATCTTGTCGCCGTCAATCAGGACGTCAACGACACCGTCAAGCTCGACGGACGGGTCGACGACGTGGGCATTCTTAAGAAGCAAGGCCATTATCGGCACCTCCAAGCAGCAGATACAGGATAGCCATACGCACGCAGATACCGGCATAGACCTGCTCCAGGATGACGGAGCGTTGCGGGTGGTCGGCCATATAGGAGTCGAACTCGACGCCGCGGTTGATGGGGCCCGGGTGACAGATGATCGCATCGGGCTTCATGAGCTTCTCGCGGTCCTTGGTCAGACCGAAGAGCTTGTGGTACTCGCGAATGGTCGGGAACGGTGCACCCTCGAGGCGCTCCTGCTGCACGCGAAGCATGTAGACGACGTCCAGCTCGGGCAGGACGGAATCGAGGTCGCTCGTCACGTGGTCGCAGCCCAAGACCTCGGGCGCCGGCGGCAGCAGCGTGCCGGGGGCGACAGCGTAGGTCTCGCAGCCCATGATCTTAAGAGCGGGGATCAGCGAGCCGCAGACGCGGGAGTGCGCGATATCGCCGACGACGGCGACCTTCAGACCGTGGAAGTCACCCTTGTGCTCCCAGATGGTGTACAGGTCGAGCAGGGCCTGCGTGGGGTGGTTATGCTTACCGTCACCGGCGCAGATGACGCTCGCGGGCGAGTTCTGCGTGACGATGTAGGGAGCGCCGGCGTGCTTATCGCGCACGACAATGCAGTCGATCTTATAGGCGTTGAGGGTCTCGACGGTATCGACGAGGCTCTCGCCCTTGACCGTGGAGGTCGAGGAGCCGCCGAAGTTGAGGCTGTCGGCCGAAAGACGCTTCTCGGCGAGCTCGAAGGAGCTGCGGGTACGCGTCGAGGGCTCGTTGAACATGTTGACGATGGTCTTACCCTTGAGCGTGGGGACCTTCTTGATGGCACGCTCGTTGACCTCGGAGAACGCCTTGGCGGTCTCGAGGATGAGCTTGATGTCCTCTTCGGAGTACTCGGTAATGTCGATCAGGTGCTTATGATTGAACGCCACGGTACTACTCACCTCCCAGCGGCGCGGAGCCCACGTGGGAACCCGGCGCGACGTCGTTGATCTCGACAGCGGTACGGCCGTCGACTTCCTTCATATATAGGTGCACGTTCTCCTCGTGCGACGAGGGAACGTTCTTGCCGACAAAGTCCGGCGAGATAGGGAGCTCGCGGTGACCGCGGTCAACGAGAACTGCCAGCTCGACTCGGCTCGGACGGCCCAGGTCCATAACGGCGTCCAGAGCGGCGCGGATGGTGCGACCCGTGTACAGGATGTCGTCCACCAGCACGACGCGCTTGCCGTCGACGCTGAAGGGAATGTTGGTAGCGTGGATCGCGGGAGCGAAATTGGTCGCATAGTCATCGCGGTAGAAGCTGATGTCGAGGCTGCCGAGCGGAACGTCGACGCCCTCGATCTCCTTGATCTCCTCGGCGAGCTTCTTTGCCAGAAGGTCGCCGCGCGTGACGATACCGACCAGAGCGAGGTCTTCACAGCCCTCGTTGCGCTCGAGGATCTCGTGCGCGATGCGGGTCATCGCTCGGTTGACGGCGGTCTCGTCCATGATGACCGCCTTGGGGGAAGTCGTGCCCATCGATCTCCTTCCTCACATGTCTTGACTGCTGACACAGTCAAAAAAATAGATGCCCGACCGCTCAAAGCGGACCAGACACCCACAGGAAGGGCTGCTCTTTGGCAGCAATGTAATTCCATGTGGGTATCTCGTACCCCTTTAATGGTCAAGGGATAGTGTAGCCAACCTCGAGCTTAATTGCGAGCATAAATACAGAGCAATCCGTAAACGGGCGCAGGCGCTCCATAAACCTATATATATTTGTGGGACGAGCTTGAAAACGCACGCACGAGCTGGCATAATCCCCTCTGCTGCACGCAAATCGGATCTACGTCCAGGGCCGTAGCGTGAGCACTATCGCCAAAAGAGGAATATCTCTGTGTAGATTGCGCACAGGGAGCGACTTCTGTGCTATAGTTCAGGCTTGTTTGTTAACGCGACATGTTCGTTTGTCGCCCAAGGAGGGTCAGTTATGTCCAAAGTTTGCGAAGTTTGCGGTAAGCACCCCGTTGCCGGTCGCTCCATCAGCCACTCTCACCGCGTCACCAACCGTAAGTTCCGCCCCAACATCCAGCGCGTCTACGTCGTCGTCGATGGTCACCGTCGCAAGATGAACGTTTGCTCCACCTGCCTCAAGTCCGGCAAGGTTGCGCGCTCCTAAATAAGGTCTTACCAACAAGTACCTCGGACTCTCCGGGTCAAAGACCTCGCGTTCACATAGAACTATAAGAAACCGCTTTCTTTTGAGGAGGCGGTTTCTTTTTCTATCTATCCAGGAATGCAAAACCAGAGCGAAAAATGAAATGCGTCCCAAATCTTGGACGCCC
Source organism: Collinsella sp. OM08-14AT (assembly GCF_003438115.1). Lineage (NCBI taxonomy): Bacteria > Bacillati > Actinomycetota > Coriobacteriia > Coriobacteriales > Coriobacteriaceae > Collinsella > Collinsella sp. OM08-14AT. The sequence continues at coordinate 3,783 of NZ_QSTE01000014.1, read as the reverse complement.
TAAATAGCGACTAGGCCGCGAGGGCCTGATTCCGGAACTCCTCCGGGGTCAGGCCCTTCAATCTTACCTGCCTCCGGCTCGTGTTCCAGTGGACTATGTATTCCTCCAGGTCGCGTTTGAAATCCTCGAACGTCTCCCACTCGCGGCCCCGGTAGAACTCGTCCTTGACGTGGCCGAAGAGCTGCTCGGTGGCGGCGTTGTCGATGCAGTTCGCCTTCCTGGACATGCTCTGGACGATGCCTGCGGCCTCGAGCCTGGATGTGTACGAGGCGTGCTGGTACTGCCAGCCCCGGTCCGAGTGCATGGTCGGGGCGGCGCCCTCGGGGATCTTGGACAGCAGCTCGTCGAGCATCCTGACCTGCTGGGCCATGTCGGGCGTGGTCGATATGTCGCTCGCCACAATCTCCTTGGTGCAGAAGTCCAGCGTCGGGGCCCAGTAGGCCTTGCCGCCCGCCACCTTGAACTCGGTGACGTCCGTTCCCAGCTTCCGCCACGGGGCCCCGGCGTCGAAATCCCTCGCGATCACGTTCTCGAACGTCCTGCCGACGACGCCCCTGTACGAGTTGTACCTGTGGTAGGCCGTCTCGCGTCTGATACCGCAGCGAATCCACATCTCGCGCATCATCTCGAGCACGGTCTTGTCGGCTATCACGGCCCCCTCTTCCGCCCTGAGGCACATCGCTATCTGCCGGTGCCCGCAGCCGTTGGCAGTGCGCGAGAAGATCTCGGCGACCGCCGGCGGCCTTCTGCTCGTATGTGTACCTGCCCTGCTTTCCGTCCATGCGCAGCAGCACCTCGCTCCCGAATGCGCGGTATATCTCCTGCCATCTTCTCACGGCTTCCGCGGGAAGCGAAAGGGCGATCGCGGCAGATTTATACCCGTGCCCGAGCTCGAAGAGCCCTATGGCCGCCTTCCTGGCCTCGATATCATGCTTCACTCTCAAATCAACGCGCATAAAGAAAGCCTCCCATTTCTCATGTCCAAGAAATGGGAGGCAGTTCATTCAAAGCCATGGCAGGCCATTACTTATTTATCGTTCCGCCTCTTCTTGCGGTTGTATTCGAGCAGCAAACCTAAAGAAGTCAAAGCAGATCCGGCAACTGCCAGCGGAAGAACCGGCAGCAGTCTCTCCCCTGTCGAAGCCAGGGCACCCGGCTCGGTGGTCTTGGTCTGGGAGGCGGGGTCGGCCTTGGTCTCGCCGCCGTTCTCGTCGAAGGTCACGGTGACGTCGCGGGGCACCCACTTCCACTGGGCGTAGACGGTCGTGGACCTGGAGACCTCGGTCTTGTCGGTGAACTGATCGCCCGAGCCGTCCCTCTCGGTGTTCCAGCCGTCGAACGCCCAGCCCTTGCGGGTCGGGGCGGTCTTGGGCAGCGCGAAGGTGTAACTGTCCTTATCTGCAGTCTTATCTTGCAAAAACTTTTGAGGATAAGCAGGATCGTATGCGCCATTATCATCAAAAGTCAGCGATAACTTTGCTGCGACCTGCCACATGTGAAAATCATCAGTACCGTCGGCATCCCTGAAGCGCTTAAGGTAATAGCCCTCACCAACCGCATCCTCGTTGCCAAGAATAAAAGTGCTTTGCTTAGGTGCATCACCACTAGCTTTGGAGAGTACGTAGTTATCTCCGAGTGACGGCAGTTTCAAATTCTGCCAATTGTTCGGATCCACCGTATTAACAGTAGTCTTCCCTGACGATTCCCCTTTTACAATAAGGGGAATGTCGCCGCCATCATCCGTGCCATCATAGTTATTAGTGACAGCTGGCAGTCTAATTTCAGCGTCATCGCCACGGTAATTTCCTTGGAATAATGCGGGTGCCATTAAGGCAAGTGTGCCCTTATTAATAACGGCACCTTTCAAATTACTTGAACCGTGATCGATGAGAATGCCCTTACTGCCAATAGAGGTGGTTCCCTTAACGAAAATATCGTTATAGTTTTTCGCAGTATTGTATTGTTGCTCCCAAGTACCATTGATATCGACATAACCATATACGTAGGCTTGAGAGCCAGCTGTCGTCAAAACGCTGCCCTCATCTACCCGAAGGCCATTGTCTTCAATTAATTCATAGCTAGAAGCATTGTTGCAACCAAATTTGGTCGTTACATTTGTATTCGATTGACCAGTAATAGCGATCTTATTTACAGAAGAAATCGTACCGGCCGTAATTTCGGAGTTATCAGTAACATTCAATGCAGATGCGTACTTAATATAAGGAATCTCAGCCACAGTCCCTGCAATATTGATTGTGGGAGAAGAAGACCCCTTGGGAAGCCCATAGTACACACCCGTAACGCCCGTAGCTATTTCCGGTCGTCCAGCAATATTAATGAAGGAACCGTCAGAAATCGATACATTCTTGTTCGAAGTCAACGAAACGTAGCCAACACTGCCGCTATTCAGACTGATAGATAGCTTTCCTCTAGCCTTTACGCTCGATCCCTCATCCGACGAATTGGTCAGGTCGTTCTCGCAGAAAACATACCCATGAGAATCGCCCGCTTCATCCCTCAGCTCAACACCAGAAGCGTTCACGGCGATATCACCGTTTACAGCACTCCACTCTGCTCCATAAATAGAGCCAACATGGGAGCCGTGGACATTAACGGTAATAGATCCGCCAACGTTCGCTTTCTTCGAACCTTCAATAAAAGGGACATCATTGGGTATCGATCCACCTTTATCCCAGCCCCAAACATTCTCGTAAGCATCGATAACGACATCGCCATCGACCTCATAAACTCCATCTGGGAGCATTTGTCCTGCGCCAATTATTGGCCAATTGCTATTAAGACGAAGCATTTTGTCGGTGTTTTCATAAGTACTGCTGCCCGCAATAATATGAATGTTGCCTTTAATAGGCGCAGGGTCACCAAAATGACCGCAAATTTCATTTACCCGACCCGAGCGAACATCAAGCGTCACGTTGCCGCGCATCTCGCAACCGTAAGTGCCTTCGATAGCAGGAGAAACTTCGGAGTTGGCATTGTCGTAAACAAGCGTGGCGTTACCACCTACATAAACAGCAGGAAAGCCGTTTCCATCGCCGCTCGACCCATCGCCGCGCATGCAACCGGGATTAACGTGATTACCGCTAGCCATGCGAAGGTTACCGCTGATCTCAAGATAGGTGTCATGCTCGACGGACCCTTGATATGAACCACCGATGACGTCATGAAGGCCAGCGCCACTACCAGGATTGATATATCCAGACGCGGCTATCACCACATGTGTGTGATCGACAGTCGACCTATAGCCACCGCCATAAAGTGTTTCAGAGAGGTTGAGCTCGCAGTTACGAGTGAAAACGGTATCGAAACCATTGCAATAGAATTTTCCTGAACCAACCACTTCGACGTTGTCAAAAGTACAAGATCCGGAAAGCATGGCACGGTTGGAGAAGTGCAAGGTTGCGCGATTATCACCGTCACTCGTCACGGTAATCTTCTTGTTAGCAACGCCGAAAGTCGAAACGTAATCTTGGGTCGGCACCACAAAAGACGAGCCGCCTTTTAGGACAAGTCTGATCTCCGATAAATTATCGGAGGCGATTTTATTCAGCGCATCCTCAAATGTTGATTGATCATTAACTTGATAAACACCAGATTCTGCTGCATCAGAATTCGATTCATCAGATGTTTCATTCACATTCACATCGTTTGATTGCTTATCCGAGACATCAGATTCAGGTTTTTGATCATCACTTGAAACCGTATTGTCGTTAGACGAAGCCTCGACCGCCCATTACAGTCTGAAATAGGCCATCGATAAATTTC
>NZ_QSTE01000013.1:0-85828 GCF_003438115.1 Collinsella sp. OM08-14AT | reverse complement strand
TCAATGTTTTTATGTCCTGCTCATATCGTCTCTGCCGGCAGTTAAGGAACGTCCCTAAGTGCCGGGTTTTGAGGAGGTTGGCATGCTCAATGCGATGATTTGGGCGCTTGCCTGTTTTGGCGTCGTCGCTGCCGATATCGCCCTGAGCGTGGTTTTGTTCTCCGCTCTGGGCGTCGCATCGGTGTTCATGGGCTTTTCGATTGACGGCCTCGATATTCAATTGCTTCAGGCTGTCGCGCAGACGGCATCGTTTTTAATGGCGCTGCTGTGGTGGCGTTATCTGTGGCCGCGTTCGTTTATGGCACGCCGGCAATGCGCGCATCCGCTCGGCGGGGGAGCGCGTGGGGCGTGGAAGCGCATCGCCTGCGTTATCGTGATCGGCCTTGCCCTGCAGGTGGTCGTTGGCTACGTGACCGACGCCGTGCTGTCGCTGTTGCCCGAGGCTGCGGCCGACTACAGCGAGCTTGTCGAGGAAACAGGCATGGGCGACACCAGCTATCTCGCCGTCCTGACTACGGTGCTCGGCGCCCCATTTTGTGAAGAGCTGCTGGTACGCGGCATTATTTTTGAGTTTTCGCTTCGAGCGTTTAATCCGCAGTGCCGCCCACTTTGGAAGCGCCGGCGTCGTGCGGGTGCGCAGGACGGCGCCATGGTGCCCTGGGCGGCCCCGAGCACGTGGGGTATCACCGCGGCGATTGTGCTGCAGGCGGCAATCTTCGGTTTTATGCACATGAATTGGGTGCAAGGTTGCTACGCGGGTGCCGCTGGCCTCATCTTTGGTTGGGTGCTCGTGACGACCGGAAAGCTCCGCTACACGATCCTGCTGCACTTCGCCTTTAATGCCGGGTCGTATCTCATGACGTTGCTCTGGTTTGTGAACACGCCGTTCGACGTGGCAATTACGGTCGCCATCGCCGGCGTCATCCTCGTTGAGGCAATGCGGTCGCTGCGCCGCGCGTGTGGGATGGATGCAGCGAGCGCACCGCTGCCCTAGTTGCGACGCCCGCCGCCGTTGGCGCCCTGTCGCCCCTGGGCCGCGCGATTGCGCCCGGCGGTGTTCTGCGCACGCGACATGCCACCGTGCCCCTTGCTGCCTTTGGGTCCCTTGCCAGCGCCGCCAACGCCACCGTGGGCCTTGCCGCCCTTCTTGCCGGTGCCATGCCCCCCGCCGGCAGATGTCTCGCCCGGGCGCGGCGGCACGGGGCGAATCAGGCAATGCTTGGTGTAGCCAATCAGATCGCGGCGGCCGGCTTTTTCCAGCGCCTCACGCACGAGCTTGTAGTTCTCGGGCTTGCGGTATTGGATGAGCGCACGCTGCATGGCCTTCTCGTGTGGGTCGCGTGCCACGTAGATCGGCTTCATGGTGCGTGGGTCCACGCCGGTGTAGTACATGCAGGTCGACATGGTGGACGGCGTGGGGTAGAAGTCCTGCACCTGCTCGGGCATGTAGCCCATGTCGCGCACGGCCTCGGCAAGGTCCACGGCTTCCTTCATCGTTGAACCGGGGTGGCTCGAGATTAGGTACGGCACCACATACTGCTTGAGTCCGTATTCGCGGTTCAGGCGTTCAAATTTACGGCAGAACGCGTCGTAGACGGCGCGGCTCGGCTTGCCCATCACGGAGAGCACCGCGTCGCTCACGTGCTCGGGCGCTACGCGTAGCTGGCCCGAGACATGGTGTTCCAGCAGCTCGCGCAAAAACTCGTCCGAGGCGTCGGCCATGGTGTAGTCAAAGCGGATGCCGCTGCGCACGAAGACCTTCTTGACGCCTGGCAGCTGGCGCAGGTCGCGCAACAGCTGCGTGTAGCCGCTCTCGTCGACCACCATGTTCTTGCACACGCTCGGCCACAGGCAGCGCTTGTTCTTGCACACGCCGTGCTTGAGCTGTTTGTCGCAGGCAGGACGGCTAAAGTTGGCCGTCGGTCCGCCCACGTCGTTGATGTAGCCCTTAAACTCGGGGTCGCGCGTGAGTAGCTCGGCCTCGCGCATAATCGAATCGTGGCTACGCATCTGCAGCACGCGGCCCTGGTGGAAGGTCAGCGCGCAAAACGAGCACTCACCAAAGCAGCCGCGGTTAGAGCTGATGGAAAACTTGATCTCGGCAAAGGCCGGCACGCCGCCTGCCGCGTCGTAATCGGGATGCCAATCGCGTGCGTAGGGGAGTTCGGCAACCTCGTCCATCTCATCGGTGGTGAGCGTCGCCGACGGCGGGTTCTGCACCACATAGACGCTGTTGGGGTAGGGCTCTACCAGGCGGTGTCCGGTGATGGGATCCATGTTCTGCTGCTGCACATTAAAGCTGCGCGCGTAGTTGAGCTTGTCGGCGGCAAGGTCGTCCCAGCTGGGCAGCAGGTCGTAGTCGTAGACCTCGTCGAGCGAGTTGGTACGGTAGACGGTGCCGTTGATATAGGTGATTTGGTCGACGGGCAGGCCCGCGTCGAGCGCGTCGGCGATCTCGACGATCGCGTGCTCGCCCATGCCGTAGATGAGGATGTCGGCGCCCGAGTCGAGCAGCACCGAGCGCTTGAGCTTATCCTGCCAGTAGTCGTAGTGGGCCAGACGACGCAGGCTCGCCTCGATGCCGCCGATGATGATGGGCGCGTCCTTGAACGTTTGGCGGATGAGGTTGCCGTAGACCGTGACGGCGCGGTTGGGGCGGTGCCCCTCTTTACCGCCAGGGGTGTAGGCATCGGTGTGGCGACGATGCTTGGTCACCGAGTAGTGATTGACCATGGAGTCCATGTTGCCGGCGGAGACCAGAAAGCCCAGGCGCGGCTCGCCGAGCACGGTGATACTGGCGGGATCGGTCCAGTCGGGCTGACAGATAATGCCCACTTTGTAGCCGTGTGCGTCGAGCACGCGGCTGACGATGGCCATGCCAAAGCTGGGATGGTCCACGTAGGCGTCGCCGCAGATGTAGACGAAGTCGCACTGGTCCCAGCCACGCGCATCCATGTCGGCGCGGCTGACGGGGAGGAACTTGTCGCGGCCCGGACGCCAGGGGCGGACGGGTGTCGCCTTGACGGTTGTGGCCTGTGCCTTACCGCCGCGCTTTTGCTGCTGGCCCTGTTTGCCCTGCTGACTGCGCTGGTTGTTCTGAGCGTGCTGAGGCTTTTTTGCCACGATCCCTCCCGGTGTTTGTATGCTGCACGTAATTGTAACCAGTCTTTTTAGGACGGGGCTAAAAAGACTGGTGGAGTACACGAGGTCTCGGGTGTCGGTGCCGCGCCCGCCGTTTGTTTCCAGACTGTGTATCTGCGCGTTGGAGAACCCGTCTCGCGCGTACGCCATGTTGTCAATGGGTTACAGTATGAACGGCGGCTATGTTTCCGCCAACGCACGAGAGAGTCGTCAACAAGGAGGATGCACGACGATGCAGCGTGCCAAACAGATATCGGAATCCATTGAGCTGGGCATCATCTTGGCGCTCGCCGGTGGCTTTATGGATGTGTATTCGTACATTGGGCGCGACCATGTTTTCGCCAACGCGCAGACGGGCAACATCCTGCTGGTGGGCGTGAGCATCTCGGAGGGCAATTGGGCACTTGCGGGGCGTTACTTCTTCCCTGTGGTTTCGTTTGCTGTGGGCATTATGCTTGCCGACCTGGTACACGAGCGTTTTGGCAGCGTGATCCACTGGCGTCAGGTGACGGTGTTCTTTGAAGCCGTCATCTTGCTGGGCGTGAGTTTTATTCCCGGTGGCGATTTCAACCTGCTCGCCAACTGCCTTACTTCGTTTGCCTGCGGTATGCAGGTCGAGAGCTTCCGCAAGATTCATGGACACGGCATCGCCACGACCATGTGTATCGGCAACCTCCGTAATGCCTTGCAAAACGTGGACGACTACATCATTACCCACAAGCGCGGCTTTTTGGAAAACGGCCTGCTGTACTTTGGCGTGATCTTTACCTTTGTGTTTGGCGCCGTGTTGGGCAACTGGTGTATTGAGCGCATGGGCCTGCACGCCATCGTCGTGGCGAGCGTGCTGCTGTTTGTCGCGTTTGCCATCATGTTTATCGACCGCGAGCGCGACTTGCGTTTTCGCTGGAAGGTTGCGGCCGAGGCTTGGAAAGAGGGCTGCCGAAAGTAACCGAATGCGGCAAAGAGACAGCCCCTTTGCCGCATTATTTTTCATCTCTATGTAGTACAGCTTCAGGAGCCAGAAAAAAACTATCTAGCTCCTGAATGTTGTTACGAACTGCTTTTTGCAATTTATTCGAGATGCTCTTCAATCCGAGCCCTCAGAAGGGCAATGGCTGTGGGTATTCCAATTGCGGCGGCTAATTCGGCTTTATCCAAAACCTGTATGTTAAAGCACGATTGTTTATCACATTGAAGGACGTTAACTGAAGATAGCTTCACTTCCCGTTGACTGAATATATCGTAATCTCCAAATAGGAAGTTACCTTTTATTGTGTAATTCGGTATGTTCGTTACGCACTTCATCTAAAGTCTGTTTAGGCCATAATCGAACACCGCAACTTCCTTGTGTTCGATGATGAGCGCAACCCTGGGCATGTTACTAAAACCACCGTCGACGACAGTAAAGAGCTTTTCATTTGCATCGTCATAAACGGTGTATTTAAGACTCAATAGCTGTCCTAGTGGACCCGTGAACCCATGTCTTTTGATGTTGAGGTTGTCTCCCGCTGGGTTGACGAGAGCCAGAGCATGCGGATAAGGGTTACCTTCAATTGAGATTCGATATTCGTTTGTAGCCGTCTTGCTCGATTTAGGACCAGTAGCCTTCACGCGTCATCGCCTCGATTGAATTGGAACCGTCTTCTGCTTCGTGCGGAGAATTACGCTGTATGTTGCAGTACATGCAGCTGCAATAACCGCATGGGCAATTTCTAACAAAATGAATGACACTATTTGCTGCATGCATATTAATTACTATAAAGTATCCTTTTATAAACGTATTGTCAAACATATATTGCTAAAACAGAAACAATTTATAGACTGAGTTGGTCGTATTCTTTGGGCAATTGCTCCTATAATCTAGCCTTCGCTGCAGTCGGGAGGGAAGGACTGGGGCTCCGTTATTATGTTGAAACGCTTTAACACTTTTGACGTTCTCATGCATTTTTTGTTTCAAAAGCGTTAGGATGGGACTCATAGCGTGGGGCGTAATGGGCGCCCCGCACACGATGGGAGGCTATCAATGGCTAATCGTTTCGTTCTCAACACCATTTCTTATCATGGTTCTGGCGCCATCAAGGAGATCCCCGGCGAGCTCCAGCGTCGTGGCTACAAGAAGATCTTCGTCTGCTCCGACCCCGATCTGGTCAAGTTTGGCGTTACCGCCAAGGTAACCGACGAGCTCGACGCCGCCGGTATTGCTTGGAGCCTCTACTCCGAGATTAAGCCCAACCCCACCATCCAGAACGTCAAGGACGGCGTCGAGGCCTTTAAGGCCGCCGAGGCTGACGCTATCGTGACCATCGGTGGTGGCTCCTCCATGGACACCGCCAAGGCTATCGGCATCATCATCAACAACCCCGAGTTCGCCGATGTCCGCAGCCTCGAGGGCGTTGCTCCGACTAAGAACCACGCTGTGTTCACCATCGCCGTGCCGACGACCGCCGGTACCGCTGCCGAGGTGACCATCAACTACGTTATCACCGACCCCGAGAAGGTCCGCAAGTTCGTGTGCGTCGATACCAACGACGCCCCCGAGGTCGCCGTCGTCGACCCCGACATGATGGCTTCCATGCCCGCCGGCCTGACCGCTTCCACCGGCATGGACGCTCTGACCCACGCTATCGAGGGCTACACCACCAAGGGCGCTTGGGAGCTCTCCGACATGTTCCACTTTGAGGCTATTAAGCTGATCAGCGAGAACCTGCGCGACTCCGTTGCCGAGGCCAAGTCCGGTCAGCCCGGCTCCGGCCGCGAGGGCATGGCTCTTGGCCAGTATGTCGCCGGCATGGGCTTCTCCAATGTCGGCCTGGGCATCGACCACGCCATGGCTCACACCCTGTCCGCTCACTACGACACCCCGCACGGCGTCGCTTGCGCCATGCTGCTGCCGATCGCTATGGAGTTCAACAAGCCGGTTTGCGCCGAGCGCCTGGCCAAGGTTGCCGTTGCCATGGGTGTTGACACCACGGGCATGAGCACCGACGAGGCTGCCGACGCCGCCATCGCCGCCGTCAAGCAGCTCTCCGCCGACGTGAACATCCCGCATGTCTGCGAGGCCATGAAGGCCGACGAGATCGAGGTCCTGGCCAAGGACGCCATGGCTGACGCCTGCTTCCCGGGCAACCCGCGCGAGGCGACGCTCGACGACGTCATCGAGCTCTTCAAGAAGATCTGCCCGGCTGCTTAACCTGGTTCGGCGGGCCCCGCCCGTTAGCCCCAGAATCGTCCTCGGACATGTCGGAGGCCCCGCTGCGCACTACGTGCGGCGGGGCCTCCTTCTGTCCTGCGGAAAGATTCTGGGGCTAACGGGCGGGGCCCGCCGGCTCGTTGTCGTGGCGGGCGCTGTTCGGAAGAGCTCGATGGGTCATCTCGCTGGGTAAATATTTGTGCGTGATGGTATCGTTGTTGGGGCTTTTACTGATTACGGGATGTTGACTTTGGAGTTGTGGATGGTGTCCCAAATGGATTCTACGCTTGGTTTTATTACTGACCAGCTTAAGACGCTGACTTCTATTGCCTCGCCTACGGGCTATACCCGTGCGGCTACTGACTATCTAATGGAAACGTTGCGCGATATGGGCTTTGGCCCCGAGCGCTCCAATAAGGGCAACGTGTTGGTTGAGCTTGGTGGTGAGGGCGAGCCGCTTGTCCTGGCGAGCCATGTCGATACCCTGGGCGCTATGGTGCGCTCCATCAAGGACAATGGTCGCCTGCGTCCCACGACGCTCGGCGGGCATCAGTGGTCTACGGCCGATGGCGAGAACTGCACCGTTTATACGCGCGATGGCAATAACTACACGGGTGTGGTCCTCAATACCGAGCCTTCGGCGCATGTGGCCGATGAGCCGGTCAAAACCATCGAGAAGAACATGGAGATCTTGCTCGACGAGAATGTCGACAGTAAGGACGACGTGCTTGAGCTGGGTATTCAGACGGGCGATATCATCGCTATGGATCCGCGTACCACGGTGACGGAGAGCGGCTACATTAAGAGTCGCTTCCTGGATGACAAACTGTCGGCGTCGATTCTACTGGGTCTGGCCCGCGCCGTTGCTGACGGCGAGGTGACCCTTTCGCGCAAGGTTTCGCTGCTCTTTACGGTGTACGAGGAGGTCGGCCACGGCGGTGCCTTTGTGCCGGCTGACACGCGCGAGATGATCAGCGTGGACATGGGCTGCGTGGGTGACGACCTGGGCTGCACCGAGCGCATGGTTTCGATTTGCGCTAAGGATTCGGGTGGCCCCTACAACTACGACCTGGTAACCACGCTGTCCAACATCGCGCGCGAGCTCGAGCTCGATTACGCCATCGACGTGTACCCGCATTACGGCTCGGACGTCGAGGCCACGCTCTCGGCCGGCTACGACATTCGCCATGGTCTGATCGGCCCCGGCGTGTACGCGAGCCACAACTACGAGCGCAGCCACATCGACGGCGTGCGCAATACCTACGAGCTGGTTCGTGCCTACGTTCAGCGCTAGACGCATCGACAATGCTCATCGAGCCTGCCGCCCCGGTTGTTGCAGCGATGCCAGCCGGGGCGTCCTCTATAACTTGCGGTGGCGGGGAGCTGTTATTTGATGGCTGACGTAACGGTGCCGCCGCCCAGGACGATGTCGCCGCGGTAGACGACGACTGCCTGGCCGGGGGCGATGGCTCGCTGTTGCTCGTCAAAAGTTAGCAGCATTTGCCCGTCTTCGCCACGTGTAAGGGTTGCTGCCTGGTCCTTTTGACGGTAGCGGTACTTGGCGCCCACGCGGATGCCGCCGGCATCCAGCTCGGCCTCCATGCGGTCGGCAGGGGCGCTCCAGATCCAGTCGTTGGCCGTGAGCGCCGTGGCCGTCAGGTCCTCTGCCTCGCCCAGATGTACGGTGTTGTTGACGGCGTCGACACCCGTTACGTACACGGGATGCGCCATCGCGACGCCCAGGCCCTTGCGCTGGCCGATGGTGTAGCGCAGCGCGCCGTTGTGGCGCCCGACCACGCTGCCGTCGCGCCACACAATGTCGCCCGGTGCAGCGGGATGTTCGCAACGGCGCTCGATATAGCCCGCGTAGTCACCGTCTGGAATAAAGCAGATGTCCTCGCTTTCGGCCTTCTGGGCGTTGGTAAAGCCCTGCTCGGCGGCTATGCGGCGCACGTCGCGCTCTTTGTCTAGGCCTGCCAGCGGAAAGATCGTGTGCGCCAGGCGCTCCTGCGTGAGCGAATACAAAAAGTAACTCTGGTCCTTTTTGGGGTCCTCGCCGCGATGCAGCTGCCAGGTGCCGTCGGGCGCCTGGCTCGTTTTGGCATAGTGGCCTGTGGCGATGTAGTCGCAGCCCATATCCAGCGCCGCATCCAGCAACGCGCCAAACTTAATATGGCGGTTGCAGATGATGCACGGATTGGGCGTCAGCCCCTCCTGGTAGGCGTTCATAAAACGCTCGACAACGTTGCGGTCGAAGGTTTGCTGCAAGTCGAGCACGTGATGGGGTATCCCCAGGCGCTCGGCGACGGCCTTTGCATCGGCGATGTCGCGGTCGACCTTACTCATGCCCGTGGTGGGATCGGGCGCGGGGCAGGTGAGGCGCATGGTGGCACCGACACATTCGTAACCCTGACTTTTGAGCAGATACGCGGTCACGCTGGAATCGACGCCGCCGCTCATGGCGACGAGCACGCGCTTGTTGTGCATGGGGAGGTTCTCCTTGGTGGCATGTGGCCAAAAAAGAAAAGCGGCGCGGGAGGCTGGTTCCGCGCCGCAGACATTGTAGCAAGTTCGGGCGTCCTGTGGGACACCCTGTTGGGATGAGCTCAGGCTGCCAGAAGAGAGGGGAGACCGGCGTGCCTTGGACTCGTTCTAAGAACGAGAGCTCTAGTCCTGGAAGAGTGCCGTGGACAGGTAGCGCTCGCCGGTGTCGGCGAGCAGCGCCACGATGGTCTTGCCCTCGTTCTCGGGGCGCTTGGCCAGCTGCAGTGCGGCCCACACGGCGGCGCCGGACGAAATGCCCACGAGCACGCCCTCCTTGTGGCCCACGGCGCGGCCGGTGGCAAAGGCGTCGTCGTTCTCGACGGGGATGATCTCGTCGTAGACCTGGGTGTCGAGGACGTCGGGCACAAAGCCGGCACCGATACCCTGGATCTTGTGCGGGCCGGCCTGGCCCTTAGAGAGCACCGGGGAGGTGGCGGGCTCGACGGCGACGACCTGAATCTCGGGGTTTTGCTCCTTGAGGAACTCGCCCACGCCGGTCACGGTGCCGCCGGTGCCGACGCCGGCGACGAAGATGTCGACCTTGCCGTCGGTGTCGTCCCAGATCTCGGGGCCGGTCGTGGCCTTGTGAATGGCCGGGTTCGCGGGGTTCACAAACTGGCCGGCGATGATGCTGTTGGGGGTCTCCTTCTGCAACTCTTCGGCCTTGGCGATAGCGCCCTTCATGCCTTTGGAGCCGTCGGTGAGCACGAGCTGCGCACCGTATGCCTGCATCAGCTTGCGGCGCTCGACGGACATGGTCTCGGGCATGGTGATGATCACCTTGTAGCCGCGGGCGGCCGCCACCGAGGCGATGCCGACGCCGGTGTTGCCGCTCGTGGGCTCGATGATGGTGTAGTCGCCGCCACGCACGAGCTTGCCTGCCTTCTCGGCCTCGTCAATCATGTTCTTGGCGACGCGGTCTTTAACGGATCCGGCGGGGTTGAAGTATTCCAGCTTGACGAGCACGCGGGCCTTGAGGTCCTCATCGGCCTCAAAGTGGGTGAGCTCCAGAAGCGGAGTGTGGCCGATAAGCTGATCAATGGATGTGTACACATTGCTCATGGTGAACCTCCAAAGTGTTCAAATGACTGGATACCGTGTGGTTTTACGGTGTGTGTAGCAACGAAACCCACAAACCTTATGGGTTGTTCGTTTTGCTGTTGGCAAGCATAGTAGGCACTAAAGCCTAGTAATGCAATAGGAAATAGAAGATTATTACGAGTCGATTAACCATCTTGACGGGAATAGGTATTTTCAAAACCAATTTTTCGGCTAGAATTTCTACGAATTAAAAGACCGAAAGGCAGCAATATATATGTTGGTTTCCACAAAGGGCAGATATGCCCTGCGCGTTATGGTCGACTTGGCCGAGCATCAGGCGGCAGGCCGCATTCCCCTCAAAGAGATCGCCGCGCGTCAGGGGATTTCGGAGAAATATTTGGAGAACATTTTGGCTACGCTCGTGCGCGCCAATATGCTCTCGGGCATGCGCGGCAAGGGCGGCGGCTACGTGCTCACGCGCCCGCCCGAGCAGTACACGGTGGGCGAGATCCTGCGCCTGACCGAGGGTAGCCTAGCACCGGTCGCATGCCTGGACGGCGACTGCAAAGGTTGCTCGCGATCTGATGAGTGTCCTACACTCGATGTTTGGAAGAACCTGGACAAGCTCATCAACGACTACCTCGACGGCGTGACACTCGATACGCTCGTTGCCCCCAACGAGGGCTACGACTACGTCATCTAGCCCCACCTGCTATTGGGGGACGGGGCAGAAATGGTAGATTTTCTTGTCCTCTGAGGCTTGGCAAATGACAAGGCCGCCCATCGTTGCGATTGACGGCCTTCGTTTTGGCGTGTTGTGGCGGCCCGTATCCGGTCGCTTTAGTTCCTGGCGATGCTGTCGAGAATGCTGCGCATGATGGATACCAGGATGCTGCCCATAAACGCCGATCCAAAGCTGGCGATGGAGATACCCGCGCCCAGCAGATTGACCGACAGGTAGCTGGCCAGCTCGAGCATAAAGCTGTTGACCACAAGCTGAAAAATACCAAGCGTGATAATAGTGAGTGGCAGCGAGATGACCGTCAGGAACGGCTTAACGAGCGAGTCGACGATGTTGAGGAACAGTCCCACGAAGGCAAAGCAGACCCAGGCGTCGGCCATGCCGAAGGGCTGAATGCCGGGGACGAGAAACGTTGCGATCGCGATGGCGATTGAGGTCAAAAGCCAGTTGAGCATAAAGCGCATGGTGTGAATCCTTTCTTGCGCATGGCGTGGTGAGGGAGCGTGAGAGGCACATGCCTTTGCAACTCGGACAGATGCTCGGGCACGGCTCTGTTTGGGCGCCCATTGTCTCAGATATTCGTGGAGCTTGCGTGCGCATTCGGTTTCAAAACGGCGTTCGTCCTAGAAAACGCGCCGCTGGCAGAGAGTTTTGTCGCTTTAGTTTGGTGGTGTGCTAAACTGCTACGGGCAAAAGCCACAGGCGTTGCCCTATTGCATAGAACGGGCGAACGATGCCCGATGTCAGTATCAACTTCGATGCCTTTTGGCGGGTTTGGCGGTGATCGATGAATATCGAGAACATGTTTGACAAGCCTGATGTCAAGCAGCTGGTCCACGCATTTAGCCTTTTGGACGACGAGAAAGATATCCAAGCGTTTTTGACCGATATCTGCACGCCGCGCGAGATTTGCGATCTATCGCAGCGTCTGCAGGTCGCGCGTTATCTGGACGAGGGCGAGCCCTATGTTGAGGTTCAGGCGCGTACCGGCGCTTCGTCCACCACGGTGAGCCGTGTGTCCAAGGCGCTCAACGGCGAGTACGGTGGCTACCGCAAAATCCTCATTAAGCTGGAGGATGGCGAGTAGGCCGCGCCAAAAACGAATTGTGCAAAACCGCTCCTCCGGGGGCGGTTTTTTGATCCCTTAAGGACGGAGGAAAACGGATCACCGGGTTAGACTGACCCCTTCGGTGATCCGTTTTCCTCCGTCCCCAAGGGATCAAATCTGTTGGCGTGGGGCAAATCTGTCCGCGTGGGCGGGTAGGATGGATACATTGATTATTGCGAACAGTTTGAGCGGAGGACCATGCCTGTTCGAATCTATACCACCAATGCCGGCACGGATTTGAGCGATGCCGAGTCGGCGTTGCTTGCCGACCTTATTGCCCGCCATGGACGTGCCGTGCTTCTGGCGTCAACGTTTGCCGAGCTCGACCTGTGTCGCCATGATGCGGCGGAAGCCGGGATTTCGCTGGGTATTGACTACAAAACGCCTACATCGTGGCTTCGCTCGCTTTGGGAGCTTTTGGGCGACGGGCGCGGTTTCGTCGACAACCTGCAGCGTCAGATGCTGTTCTCGGACATGGTCACGCGTCTCGACGATGCCGACCTGCAGCCGCTTTCGCGCAGCCAGGGCACAGTGCGCATGCTTGCGCGCATGGCCCGCGACGTGTTGCCGGGCGTTGCGGGGACGACGGCCGAGCGATGCCGTGGCAACAATTGCCAGCCTGAGCCAAAAAGCGATGCCGAGGCTCGTGTGTTCGAGCTTTTGCGTGCCTACGCGGGTGGTTTGGACCGTCGAGATATGGTCGAGCCCTGCGAGGCGGCTGACATTATGGCCGATGCCCTGGCCGATAACCTGCCGGCGTGCACCCGCGCCGTATGCGTGCGCGGTATCACGTCGATTACGCACGGCCTGCTCGAGCTGCTGTCTGCCGTGGCGAACAATGGGGGGGAGGTCGTCGTACTGCTTGCCTGCGAGCAGGCGGCGATGCGCGAGGAGCTTGCCGCGGCATTTGATGCCCGCGGTGTGCTGTTCGAGGCCGCGCCGCTGAGGGAGGACGCCGTCGCGTCTGATGCCGCTTGCGGGACCGCCGCTCAGCCTGCCTTTATTGAGGTCGCCGGCCCCCATGCCCGTGCCCATGCTTATGCGGACGCCATCGATACGTTGGTGAAAACGCACAAGGAGTCCAAGGACGATAAAGCTACTGCAACGCCCGCTGACCCCGTGCGCGTGCTCGTTGTTTCTGCCCGGGCACCCCAGCTGTTCGGTGAGCTCGCCTCTCGTCTGGCGGCCCGTCATATCGCTGCCGAGACAGTTGAGTTCACGGCGTTTTCTCAATCCATTGCGGGCAGGCAGTTCACGGCGCTCGCCAACCTGATCGAGCGTATGAAGGCCGCCGACGAAGGGGCAGCTTCTAAGACTGAGTGGTGGCCCGCGCCGGAGCTTACCGACTGGATTTACAGTCCGCTTTCGGGCGCTGATGCCGTCAATGCCCGTACCTTCGATAAGAATATGCGTCTCTCGCGCAGCAAGACTACCGCGGGCGTTAAGAGCCTGCTGCAGAGCGTCCAAGGCCAGGTGAGGGGCGCGCGCAAGGCGGCGAGCGACGAGAACTGGTTTAAGAACGTGCCGTGCGTGGTCTCGGACGTGTTCCAGGCGCTGTGGCGTGACAAGCCCGTGACGGCGCTCAAGGCCATGCTTGCCGTTGCCGAGGCACTGCCAGATCGCGCGCTTGGTGGTCTCGACGGCCAGGCCCGTCGCCAGGCGGAGGTGGCCCTGCTGCGCCACGCGATCGACATCCTTATGAACGATGCTCGCGCGCTCGACGTGTCGCAGGCCGCGACCGTGCCCGTGCTCGATGGCATTCGCACCAAGGTGGACAAGCGTAGCACCGCCTACGATTACGAGACCTACGAGGTTGACCGTGCGCCACGTGCCCAGGTTCGCTTTACTTCGCTTGCCGATGCGGCGGCCCTGCGCCCCGATAGCTACGATGCCGTGCTGTTTGCCGACGTCGACCTGGACAGTTATCCGCTCTCACATGAGGAGGGCCCGCTGGCAACGCTGACGGCGAGCCTCGGTCGCGAGGGCGTGACGCTTGAGCCTGCGGCCTTGCTGCGCGCACGCTTTGGCCGCGCGATACAAGCGTCGCGTGGTCCGGTTACGCTCGCCCGTGTGACCCACGATCGTCAGGCGCGCGAGTGCTATCCGGCGGCCGTGTGGACCGAGTTGCGGGCGCATGCCGAGGCCGCTAACGATGCTAAGGCCGCTGACGCCGACAAGGCCGCTGACGCCGACAAGGCCGCTGACGACGCTAAGGCCGTTGGCGCCGACAAGGCGAAGTGTGTGGGTGAGGGCGATATCGTAAGGGACTTCGATCCCGCGGCAGGCGAAGGTCTTAGGCGCGAGCGCGTGACCTGCGAAGCTCCTCAGCACCTGAGCGATGAAGCCATTCCGTATTTGGTCCTGCGTCGTCGCGATGGCGAGGGCGAGGATGCGCCGCTGGTGCCGCGCCTGACGTCTGCCTCGCAGATCGAGGCCTATTCGACCTGCCCGCTATGCTGGTTCGTCTCGTACCGCGTGAAGCCCCAGTCGATCGACGCTGGCTTTGGCAATATGGAGAAGGGCAACTTTGTCCACGACGTGCTGGAACACTTGCATGCCCGTCTGCCCCAGGAGGGCATGGAGCGCGTGACACCCATGAATCTGCCACGCGCGAAGGAGCTGCTGCGCGAGGTCTTTGACGAGACCTTGGCCGAGCATGCGGGCAAGCGCGGTACCGAGGGCCCGCTCGTGCCGCTCTCCCCGGTGGAGGAGCGCCAGGTGGCCGAGATTTTGCCGCAGCTGGAGGGCGTTCTTGCCTACGAGTCCGAGGCGCTCGCGCCCTTCGCGCCGCGCTACCTGGAGTTTGCGTTCAACGAGCTCCAGGTCGAGTATGCCGGCTGGCCGCTCGGCGGGCGCATCGACCGCGTGGATGTGGATGCTGAGAATCGCGCCGTGGTAATCGACTACAAGCATCGCACGGGCGTTGAGGAGTTTAAACTCGCCGACCCCACGGTGCGCGACGAGGAATCGGGCGAGGCCGCCATCGACGACCCGCGGTGGCTGCCGCCCCATACCCAGACGCTTATCTATGCGCAGGCCATGCGCCGGGCGCTGGATCTGGATGCCCGTGCGGCGCTCTATTTTTCGACCAAGGGCGGCAAACCGGCGCTGCGCGGCGCCGCGAGTGCCGAGCTGCTCGAGGAAGAGCGCGGCGACGGCCGCATCCCGGGGCTTAAGAAGGGCTTTCCCGGCGAGGGTGGCAGCATGGACTTCGACGCCCTGCTCGATCGCGTGGAGGCCGGCATCGCCGAGCGCCTGCACGAACTCGAGGCAGGCGACGTTGCCGCCGTCGACCCGACGTCGGCTCAGGCCGCGCATGCGCGCTGCTCGTATAACCACGAAGGAACGTTTGTAAGAAGGGACGTGTAGACCATGGATCTTTCGACTTTGATGCCGCAACAGCTGCAGATCGTCAAAACGCTCGACCGTCCGCTGTTTGTCTCGGCGGGTGCCGGTTCGGGCAAGACCTTTACCCTCACGCGCCGCATCGTCTACGCGCTCTCGCCCGAATCCGGTCCGTTCGTTGAGCATCTGGACCAGGTGCTCGCCATTACCTTTACCAAAGACGCCGCGGCCGAGATCCGTGACCGTGTGCGCCGCACGCTCATCGACGAGGGCATGGACGAGGAAGCCCTGACCGTCGACGATGCGTGGATCTCGACCATTCACGGCATGTGCTCGCGTATCCTGCGCGCACATGCGTTGGAGCTGGGCATCGATCCCGAGTTCACGGTGCTCACCGATACCGACGAGCTTATGGACCAGGCTGTTGAGCATGTGCTGGCCCGCGCGACGGCGCCCGATGCCGCCCCCGAGCTCGCCGCTTCGCTTAAGGCCCTCTACGCTTGGTATCCCATGGCGGGCGAGGGTGGGCCGTTTGGCGCCGGTACCACCATTAAAGGGCTGGTGCGTGAGCTGCTGGAGCTCTCGAGCCAGCTGCCGGGCGGTATGGACGACGTGTGCGTGGCGCGCGGCCAGGCCGATACCTCGGCACTCGCCGATGCCTATCGTGCGGCGCTGGGCGCAAGCAAGGCCGCGACCGAGAAAGCGCAGGTGGCACTCGATGCCATCGACGCGTTTGAGGCGAGCGGCAAAACCATGGAGGATGCGGCGCGACTCATGATGTCGTGCAGCATGCCTCGGGCGAGCAAGGCGTTTTCTAAGGAGCAGGTGGAGCTACTCAAGGCCGAGGCTGCCGATGCGTTTATCAATATCGTGCTGGCCTGCGGTGGTCCCGCGCTCGATGCGCTGGCGGGGCTTGCTCGTGCTGTGGAGGCGGAATACCGCGCGCTCAAGGCTGACCAGTCCGCGCTTGATAACAACGACCTGCTGCGCATGGCGTACGAGGCGCTGCGCGATTATCCCGCCATCCGAGCGGCCTATGAGGGTCGCTTTAAGATGGTCATGATCGATGAGTTCCAGGATACCGACCAGATGCAGGTCGATTTGATCCGTCACCTGACGGGCGCGGGGGAGCGCGCACTGTGCACCGTAGGCGATGCGCAGCAGTCGATCTACCGCTTCCGTGGTGCCGAGGTCGAGGTATTCCGTCGCCAGGAGCGCAAGGTGGGTTCGACGACGGCGTCCGAGACGGTCGCCACGTCCGATGCCCCCGCCGGCGAGCTCGTCAAGCTTGTACGCAACTTCCGCAGCCACGACGAGGTGCTGCGCTATGTGGCGCGCGTCTTTGACGGCGACACCGGTGGTTTGATGCAGGGGTTCTTGGATCTTGAACCGAGCGACGAACGCGAGGACAAGCTCAAGGCGAAGGCATCGCGCCGCCAGGCGATTTTCGTTGCCGGTGGCAGTACGCAGGAGCGAACGCAGGCGAAAGCTCGTGCGATTGCGGAGCGATTCCAAGCACTCGTTAAAGCGGGCCAGCCCCAGGGCAGCATGGTCCTGCTGCTGGGCCGCATGACCAACGCCGATGTCTATGCGCAGGCCTTCCGCGACCAGGGGCTCGACTGCGTGATCGCAGGCGGCTCGGTCTTTGCCCAGGCAGCCGAGGTGCAGACGGTGCGTGCCCTGGTGTGCGCGCTTGCTAACCCGGCCGATACGGCGCAGGGTCTTATGCCGCTGCTGGCCTCGCCGATGTTTGCGCTCGGCGCTCAGGAGTTCCTGGCGCTGGCGACCAAGCTGGACGACCAGACGGGGGAAACCTCGCGCCGCAACATCGACGTGGGCATCATGAGCGATTCCGATGTGCCGGGTTTGCAAGACTTGCCGCTCGTGACGCGCGCCCGCGAGGTGCTGCGGTATGCGCTCCGTCGCGTGGGCCGCGATTCGTTCGCCGCCATCGCGCGCGACGTGGTCAACGCCTCCGGCTGGTTTGTACGTCTGGCACAGCGTGGTCCCGAGGGCAAGGCCATTGCCGCCAACGTGCTCAAGGCGCTCGACGCCGTGGCCGAGGCAGAGGCCGAGCTCGGCAACTCGCCGCGCTCCATTGCGCTCGCCTTCGACCGCTTCTTGGCGGGCAAGGAGGCCCCGGGCGCGCTCAACGAGGAGGGCGACGGCGCGGTACGCATCATGACGGTGCATGCGTCCAAGGGTCTGGAGTATCCGGTCGTAGCGGTTGCCGAGTGTTTTGGCGTGCGTAAGTCCTCGGGTGCGGCACAGATGGGTCGCGTCGAGGGCGGAGCGCAGATCGTGGCGCTGCCGGCACGCTTCGACGGCGTTAAGCTCGCCGACGGAACCTTTGTGAAGGGCGACGACGTCAAAAAGCAGTTTGAGCATGCGTTTAAGGGCAAGGGCACGTCGTTGTGGCTGCCGCCAGAGCTCATGGAGGACGTCTGTGCGACGGGCTCTCCCGCCGAGGCATTTGCCCGCCTGCGCGACGACGACCTGCAGCTTTCGCTCGAGGAGCGGGCCCGCTTGCTCTATGTTGCCATGACGCGTGCGCGAGAGCTGGTGATCTTGGCGATGGATGCCGGCGTGAGCCGCGGCAAGCTGTGCGCGCCGACCTTCGACGTCGAGACCGATCTGACCTATGACGTGCTGCGTCGTATTCTGCCTACCGACGCTCTGGACATGCCGCAGCTCGATGCCGACCGCCTGGTGTTCGACAACTCCCAGCCGGGCGACTACGAGCTCATTTCGCTCGCGGACTTTTCCTTTGGCGAGCAGGCGTTTGAGGCCAACGCTTCACTGGATGCCGAGGGCAGGCTTGTTCGCGGCGATGTCGATACAGATACTGCCGACGATTCGGCCAGTACAATCGTCCCCGGTCCTGCCGACCCCGAACCCGATGCGTTCGAGCTCGTGCATCCCCAAGCGGTGGGCGTACGCATGGGCATCTGCCCGTATCCGGTGCGCGATTCGTACAGCTACTCGTCAATTGCCGCGGCGCTGCATGCCGAGTCCGAGGACCGTGCCACCGAGGCGCATGTGCCCATGGACGAGGCTGGCGATGATGCGGAGTCTGATGGTTCCGAGATGGCGGATGCAGACGTGGCCGCTGTCGAGCCCGCCGGCAATCCCATGGCGCTGGGCTCGGCCTTCCACGCCGCCTGCCAGTGGCTGATCGAGATGGGTGCCGATGCGCTGCCCGCCGAGCGTGCCGACGCCCTGGCTCGCCTGTGGCGCCTGACGCCGGAACAGCGCGAACGCTTCGACGTTGCCCTGGATCGCTGGCTCAAGTCGGCGGTCCGTGCCGAGCTGCTTGCCTGGCCGTGCGTTCGCGCCGAGGTGCCGTTCTTTTCGCTGGGCTGCGAGGACGAGGACATCGCTCGCTACGGTGCATATGCCGAGGGCGCCATCGATGCTTTGGCGACGAACCCGGCGGATTCGTCACGCGCGCTGGTCATCGACTACAAGACGGGCGGCACACCGGACGAGACGCCGGAACAGCTGCAGGAGAAGCACGCCCTGCAGGCGCGCGTTTACGCTGATGTTCTGCACAAGGCGGGCTTTGAGGCCGTGACCGTCAAGTTCGTCCGCGTGGAGCAAGTCGACCCCGCCAACCCGTGCGAGCCTCAGGTGGTCACCTACAGCCTCTAGCCCTCAATAACTTGCGGTGGAATACGGACTGTTTTGGCCAAAAAAGCCGCCAAACAGTCCGCATTTCACCGCAACTGCGTGAGGAGCCGTGTGGGTTTGGCTAGGTTCGGGTGCCGTCCGCGCCGTGCGGTAAAATCGTTCAGTCAGAACACGAACCCGCATCGGAGCTCATCACATGGCATTCGTCCATCTGCACAATCACACTGTTTTCTCCATGCTCGACGGCGCAACCCGTATCCAGGATATGGTCAACCGTGCCGTTGAGCTTGGCATGCCTGCCGTGGCCATTACCGATCACGGCTACATGTATGGCGTGCCCGACTTGGCGCTGGCCTGCGACGCCGTTAACCACAACACGCCCGAGTACAAAACCTGGAGCCACGACAAGGCCTTCTTGGAAAAGGACCGCCGCGACGAGCTGGTGGAGCCCGACCCCGAGGAAAACCCGCGCGAGCATGCCCAGTACGTTAAGGACATGGCTATGTGGGACGAGAAGGGCAATATCGACGAGCTCAAGCCGCCCCTGGTCATCAAGCCCATCTTTGGCTGCGAGGTCTACTTTACGCCGGACGAGACCCTTGCCCGCGACCATAAGCCCGAGCTCTACCACATGATCCTCCTGGCCAAGGACCAGGAGGGCTACGTCAACCTGATGCAGACGGTTTCCGAGGCCGCCGTGCAGGGCTTTTACTACAAGCCCCGCGTGACGCTCGACAACCTGCGCCGCCATGCCAAGGGCATGATCTGCACGAGCGCCTGCATCGCGGGCATCATTCCCAAATACATCGACCGCGGTGACATGGAGGGCGCCATCAAGTGGGCCGAGACCTTCCGCGATACCTTCGAACCCGGCGACTTTTATATCGAGATCCAGGAACACGGCATCACCACCGACAACGGCCTGACCGATGAGCAGATGGACCGCACGCTCATCGACATCGCCAAGCAGGTAGGCGTCAAGGTCATCGCCACCAACGACTTCCACTACCTGCGCCGCGAGGACGCTCCCGTGCAGGACGTCATCATGTGCATCGGCATGAACGCCAAGGTCGACGACCCCAACCGCATGCGCATGACTGGCTCGGAGTTTTACATGAAGACCGAGGAGGAGATGCGGGCGATGTTCCCGTATTGCCCCGAGGCCTGCGACAACACGCTCGAGATCGCCGACAAGTGCTACGTCGAGCTGGACTGGGACTCCATCATCCTGCCGCGCTTCCCGTTGCTCGACCCCGGCGAGACGCACGAGAGTCAGTTCCGCCGCGAGTGCGAGAAGGGCCTGCGCCAGCACTACGGTGACGACTGGGCCACGCGCGAGATCGGTGGCGTCAACATCAAAGAGCGCTTTGAGTACGAATACAAAGTCATCTGCGACAAGGGCTTTGCCGCCTACTTTTTGATTGTTGCCGAGTACGTGCAATGGGCCAAAGACAACGGCATCGGCGTCGGCCCCGGCCGTGGCTCGGCTGCCGGCGCTATCGTCGCCTACGCCATGAACATCACCGCGTTCGATCCGCTCGAGAACGGCCTGATGTTCGAGAGGTTCCTGTCCCCGCAGCGTACCGAGATGCCCGATATCGATATGGACTTCGACGATGAGCGGCGCCTCGAGGTCGTGGAGCACGTTCGCCAGCTCTACGGCCCCGAGAAGGTCACCCACGTCATCACCTACTCGACCATTAAGGCCAAGCAGGCCATCAACGACGCCGCTCGCGTCCTGGACTACCCGGTCTACATGGGCCAGCGTCTGTCCAAGATGGTCTCGAGCGACCCCAAGGTCAAGCTCAAGCAGGTGCTCGAAAAGCAACCCGGCAAAGAGGACCTGTTTAACCCCGATTTTGCCGAGGCATATAAAAAGGACGACGACGCCCGCCGCATCATCGACACGGCGCTCTCAATCGAGGGCCTCACCCGTGGCGAGGGCGTGCACGCGTGCGCCGTTCTGATCTGCCGCGACCCCGTCAACGAGCACGTGCCCACCAAGCTCGACACCAAGGGCGGCGTCGAGATTACCCAGTACGAGGGCCATACCGTTGCCGACATGGGCCTGCTCAAGATGGACTTCTTGGGCCTGCGCACGCTGACTGTTATCTCCAAGGCCAAGGCAAACATCAAAAAGAACTTCGGCATCGACATCAAAGAGGAAGAGATTCCCTTTGACGACCCCGAGATCTTTAAGCTCATGGGTTCCGGCCACACCGCCGGCGTCTTCCAGGTCGAGTCCGCCGGCATGACGGCCACGATCAAGAACATGAAGCCCACCGAGTACAAGCACGTCGTGGCATTGATCGCTCTGTACCGCCCGGGCCCGCTGGGCGCCGGCATGGTCTCGTCTTACATCAACCGTATGAACGGCAAGGAGCCGGCGGTCTCCTACGACGACCGCCTGGACGACATCCTGGGCGAAACCTACGGCACCATGGTCTACCAGGAGCAGGTTATGCTCATCTCCGTCGAGATGTGCGGCTTCTCCAAGGGCGAATCGGACTCGCGTATCCGTAAGCCCGTGGCTAAGAAAAAGATCAAGCTGCTCACGTCGACGGTGCTTCACTGGGAGGATGGCTCGGACGAGACCACCTACGACCACTGGATGAACGGCGCTATCAAAAATAACTACACGCGCGAGGTCGCCCAGAAGATTTGGGACGATGTTCTCGAGTTCGCGTCCTACGCCTTCAACAAGTCGCACTCCGCCGGCTATGCCATTCTGGTTATGCAGACGGCGTGGCTCAAGGCGCACTATCCGCACGAGTACATGGCGGCCGTTCTGACGTCCTATACTGGCAAGACCGACAAGATCGTGCACTACGTCTCGGCATGCCGTCACGACGGCATCCCCGTGCTGTCGCCAGATGTCAACGAGTCCGGTACCGAGTTCACGGCTACCAAGGAGGGCGTGCGCTTTGGTCTGGCCGGCATCCGCGGCGTGGGCACCGGCGTGGCGCAGGCGATTATCGCCGAGCGCGAGGCGGGCGGCCCGTTTAAGACGCTGCACGACTTTGTCGAGCGCGTGGACTCGAGCCAGGCCAACCGCCGCGTGATCGAATCGCTCATCAAGGCAGGCGCCTTCGACTCCACGGGGTATCCGCGTCGCCAGATGATGCACTTTGTGGATAAGAACAACCCCGAGAACATCATCGATGCCGCGGTGAAGCGCCAGAAGGATCGCGCGAGCGGCCAGACGTCGTTCTTCGACATGTTTGGCGACGTTGAGGGCTCGGGCTTTGAGGTGAGCGTGCCCGATCCGGATGGCCAGGAATGGGACCGCCACCTTAAGCTGAGCCAGGAGAAGGAAGTTCTGGGCATCTATGTCTCGGACCACCCGCTGCGCCCGTTTGAGTATGCACTAGCCAAGGCGCGCGACTTCTCGTTCTCGCAGATCGACACCGGCTACGAGGTTCAGAATCCTACGGGCGGCACCATCAACCAGGAGATTCCCGAGGGCAAGGCGCTGTGGTGGGCCGGTATGGTCTCGAGCGTGTCCAAGCGCGTGACCAAAAACGGTGACCCCATGGGCATCGTGCAGCTCGAGGACATGGAAGGCGAGGCCACCGTCGTCGTGTTCCCCAAGACCTATAAAGAGGCCGAGGGGTACCTGTACGGCGAGGTCGATCCCGAGACCGGCGCGCAGCTGTCCGATGCCTTTGTGCGCATTAAGGGCAAGCTCGAGCGCTCGGACCGCGGCGACCAGATCATCGCGCAGGAGATCGTGCCGCTCGAGCTTAACGAGGAGAACAACAAGCCCAAGGTGTTTGAGGTCATGGTGCCCAACAGCCGCTTTAGCCAGGGCAATATGGCGCGTCTTGCCACGGTGCTTACCGCCAACCCGGGCGGCGATCGCGTGGAGATCTTTATCGAGCAGGTGGACGGGCGCGTGCTACGTGCCGAGGTGCCGGCCAAGGTCAACGCGCGCTCGATTCCGCTGCTGGCCGAGGCCAAGGCCATTGTGGGTAACCAGGGTCGCGTGACGGTGATCTAAGCTACCCCGGGTGAGATTGGAGGAAGTGATGGCGCAGGGGACGTTTGTGCAGGCGCTTCGCAAAGAGGCGGCGTTGAGCGGCACCTTTATGAAGGGCCGATCGCTCATGCTCAACGGCGCCGTGCTGTCGATTGAGGACAGCGGCTCGCGCTTCTCCAAAAACGTGACGGTTGAGGGCTCGGTGCGCGGCTCGCGCGGCGACCTGTACAAGACGCACGTGGCGCTCGATATGGACGAGCACGAGGTGGTCGACTACGACTGCGACTGCCCCGCCGCATACCGCTATCCCGGTATGTGCAAGCACGCCATCGCCACAGCGCTGGCGTACCTGGACACCAGCGGCATTGAGCCTGTTGAGGGGCTGCGCACGCCGGTTCGCACGTTTACGGCGCAGCCGAAACAGCCCGCGCGTGCCGCGTCCGCCGCGCCGGCCGTCAACCCCAACTTTCCCTTCCCGGCGCCCGTCCCCACGAGCCCGAGCCTTGTGGCGGCGCTTTCCGATCTTTCGGACGCGCGCATGGATGAGCTGGCGAGCATGCGCCGCAAACTTGCCGGTGCCGTTGATCCCGACGCCCCCAAAGCGGCGTTGGAGCCCTCGTTGGTGCCGTACTACAATCCGCTGTTCGCTGACCGCTTTAGCTGGGCGCTCGAGTTCCGCATTCGCTGTGGATCGGTCTCCTACGTGGTCAAGGACATCGACGGCATGGCCGATGCCTACGTGCGCGGCGGCACGTTCTCCTATGGCAAGAAGCTCACGTTTGTCCATTCACCTGAGGCCTTTGACGAAACATCGGCAAAGCTGCTCAACCTTGTTGTGACGACAGTTGCCTATCTCGATGACATCACAAGCTCGCGTTCGGCGTCGTACGACTTTGCCCGCAGCGGTTTTGTTGCCGAGCGTCAGTTGCCGCTGTCCGAGCATAGCATCGTATATGTGCTGGACCTGCTGCGCGGCCAGACCATCTCCTTTGAGCCCGCCTGGTCGCGGGGGACGACGACGCGTCGCACCTACGACGTGGCGGTTGAGCCGTCTCCGCAAGGGGAGGACGAGGCGTCCGCTAAGCGCCCACCACTTCTTGCCGCCAAAATCGCGCCGGCGGCTGGTGGTAGCTATGACCTGCGCCTGCCCGCCGATATGTACTGCTTTGCGTCGGGCGATGCCGCCTACTTGGTTGACACGCGCCGCGCGCGCCGTACCGACGCTGCATTTGCTCAGCATGCCGCACCTTTTTTGTCGCGCTTGCTGCCGTGCCGCACGCCCGCCCATATTGCCGCCGAGCAGGTGGGTGAGTTCTGCCGTATGGCGCTGCCCATTTTGCGCGACTATACCGACCTCACCGCGCCCGCCGCGCTCGATACCGTGGCGCCCGAGCCGAGCTTTGCCATGGCAATCGGCGTCGACGATGGGCTCGTGACCTGCAAGATTACGGTTACCTACGGCGACTGGTCGGCGGATCTCTTTAGCCTGGGCGCTCCGGGCAGTCCCTTTGAAGAGCAGCGCCCCGGCGTGCCGCCCCGCGACGAGGTGGCGGAGTTTCGCGTTATGGATACGGCGGCCCTGTACTTCGATTTCTACGAGGGCGGTCTGGCGTTTGAGGAGCGCGATGATGAGAGCTTGTTCTGCCTGCTGACCGAGGGCCTGTCCGCCCTGTCCGAACTGGGTGAGGTCATGCTCAGCGACCGTCTGCGCCAGATCTCGGTCCGCCCCGCGCCCAAGCTCTCGGTTCGTGCGACCGTTAAGAGCAATCTGCTCGATGTCGAGCTGGGCGCGAGCGGGCTTTCGGCCGCGGACCTTGCCGTCTATCTCGATTCGTACAAGCGCCATCAAACGTTTGCGCGCCTTACGTCCGGCGACATCATTCGCCTGGACGAGGGGGCGCGCGCCGCGTTTGGCCTTGCCGAGGACCTGGGTGTCGATGCCGTCGACCTGCTCGACGGCGTGTCGCTTCCCGCGTCGAGCACCCTGTTCGTCGACAGCATGCTCGCACGCACGCCGGCGCTCGAGGCCGATCGCGACGCTGCGTTCCGCCGTACCGTCGAGCGCCTGGACACGCTCGGCAAGATGGACTTTACGGTGCCGGCATCGCTCAAGGCAACGATGCGCGGCTACCAGGTCGACGGATACCAGTGGCTCGGCTCGCTCGAACACCTGGGCCTTGGCGGCATCTTGGCCGACGACATGGGCCTGGGCAAAACGCTCCAGATGATTGCGCATATTCTGGCGCGCGTGGAGGCGGGGGACACCAAGCCCACGCTCGTGGTATGCCCGGCCTCACTCGTGTACAACTGGACTGCCGAGCTGGAGCGCTTTGCCCCGTCGCTCGATGTGTGCGCCATTGTGGGCGCCAAGGCTCAACGCCGCGTGCAGATCGCCGGCGTGGCCGAGCATAGCGTGGTCGTGACGTCGTATGACCTTATGCGGCGCGATATCGACGAGTACGTCGAGCAGGATTTTGCCCGCGTGGTGCTCGATGAGGCACAGTACATTAAAAATCCGCTCACGCAGGTGGCGCGCGCTGCCAAGCGCCTGCCTGCCGGCGTGCGCTTTGCCCTGACGGGCACGCCCATCGAAAACCGCCTGTCCGAGCTCTGGAGCATCTTCGACTTTTTGATGCCGGGCCTTTTGGGGACACGCGAGTCGTTTGCCAAGCGCTTTGAGAGCCCCGTCGAGCATGCCGAGGGCGATAGCGCCGCTCGCCTGCAGGCGCTCGTGTCGCCGTTTGTGCTGCGCCGTGTTAAGGAAGACGTGGTGGCCGACCTGCCCGAGAAGATCGAAGACACCGTCATGGCACAGCTTACCGGCGAGCAACGCAAGCTCTACCTGGCCAACCAGGACCGCATCGCCCAGCAGGTGCAGCACCGCGAGGCTGGGGAGTTTAAGAAAGACAAGCTCAAGGTGCTCGCCGAGCTCACCAAGCTGCGCCAGATCTGCTGCGACCCGCGTCTACACTACGAGGATTACAAGGCGGGGAGCGCCAAGCTCGATACGTGTATGGAGCTCGTGCACGGCGCACTCGACGGCGGGCATCGCATCCTGTTGTTCAGCCAGTTTACGGGTATGCTCGATATCATCGGTAAGCGCTTGGCCAAGGAGGACATCGCCTTCCTTAAGCTCACGGGCGCTTCGTCTAAGGAGAGCCGCGCCAAGATGGTCGCGCAGTTCCAAGCGGGCGAGGTTCCGGTCTTTTTGATTTCGCTCAAGGCGGGCGGCGTGGGCCTTAACCTGACGGCGGCCGACGTGGTCATCCACTACGACCCGTGGTGGAACGTGGCAGCGCAGGACCAGGCGACCGACCGCGCGCACCGTATTGGCCAGCAACATACCGTGACCGTGTACAAGCTCATCGCCAAGGACACGATCGAGGAGCGCATTATGCAGATGCAGGAGTCCAAGCGCGACCTGGTCAACAGCGTGCTCGGCGGCGACGGCATCTCGTCGGCGCTGTTTACCCGCGAAGATGTTCTGGCGCTGCTGGGCGGCGACGGGCGCTAACCCGCTCGGGTGGGGCCGCCAGGGCGGATAGCGCACGCTGCCCCATCGTCCCCGCCCGTTATGTGTTCGTTTGCAATGCCGTGGATGGTTTGTCTGCCTTTGGGCATAAGAACCATCAAGAACATTGGCACGTCAGCAAAGGAGAACATCATGGCGAAATTCTTTAAGGACCCCGACGGTAAGCTCATTGCCGCCCTTGGCAACGACGTTGCAACCCCTGCCGGTTGCACGGAACTGACCGCAAACACTGAGGACGCGGCGCACGAGAAGCACGTGCCTGTTGTCGAGACCGAGCGCGACGGTCACGTGATTCGCGCACGCGTTGGCTCGGTCGAGCACCCCAGCCTGCCCGAGCACTATATCGAGTGGATCGCCCTTGAGGCCGAGGGCCGCTTAGAGGTCCATTACCTTGAGCCCGGCATGAAGCCCGCGACGTTTTTTGCCGGCGGTTCCAAGACCGGTACCGTCTATGCCTACTGCAACCTGCACGGGCTGTGGTCCGCGACGTTCTAGGAGCGCGCCCCCGCTCGGGGTATCATAGCTAGCATATGCACATGCGAGCGCCGACTGCATCATGCGGCCGGCGCTTTTACTACGATTTCGATGGTTTACGACGGAAAGGGCTGAGCCATGAAGCTCGCGCTTGCACAGATCGATATGCGCCTGGGTGATATTGAGGGCATTTGCGGCCGCATCGAGGACCAGGCTCGTCTGGCCCACGAGCGCGGGGCGCGCGTGCTGTGCGTTCCGGCTCCGCTCTTTATGGGCGCCATGCCCGGTGGCCTGGTGGGCGCTGCCGACTTTGAGCACGACATGCTTGCCGGCTTGACTGGTGTCGCCGAGCGCATCCAGGAGCTTGACATGATCTGCATCGTGCCCGCGGCGGTTTCGTTTGAGGGTCAGCCGCTGCTCGACTACATGATGCTCAAGGACGGTCATGTGGTGCCGGCGCGTTCGAGCATTGCCCTGCAGCGTGGCGAGAACAACGACACGCGTTGGGCGCCGCCGGTGTTCGACGTGGACGGCGTGCGCATCGCCGTGATTTTTGACTTGGACCGCGAACTCGAGATGTTGCCGACCGGTGTTGACCTCATTGCGTATTTCCAATTCAATGCGTTTGACATGACCGACCGCGAGACTGCCGCCATTGCCGCCGTTCGCAGCGGCGCCTACCGCAAGATCGCATCCAAGCGCAGCGTGTGGTTTGCCTGTATGGCGCCGGTCGGTGCCTATGACGAGTCGGTGTATACCGGCGGTTCGTTTGTGCTCGACGACTGCGGTCGCGTGGTGGCCCAAGCGCCGTGTTTTGAGGAGAGCCTGCTGGTTCAGGAGATTCAGCGCGGCGTGATGCTCGATGCCCTGGAAGATCACGAACTGCCCGAGTTCCGTTCCGAGGAGTGGCTGTGGCAGGCGCTGGTGCTCGCCGTGCGCGACAACGCCCGGGCCCACGGTGCGTCGCGCGCCGTGGTGGCACTCGAGGGCGACTTGCCGTCGTCCCTGCTGGCGGCGCTGGCCGTCGACGCTCTGGGCCCACGTAATGTGATTGGCCTGGTGCTGGGGCGCAACCGCATCTTTACGCCGGCGCAGGAGGAGGCCGAGGCTGCTCGCTGTGCCGCCGTTCGCGCCATTGCCGAGCGCCTGCATATTCGCACGGTTGAGCGCGATGCGCCGGATGCCGCGCGCGTGCTCGACCGCGATGTGTCGGCGGGCGACGCCGAGCGCCTGCGCTCTCGCACGCTGGGCCTCATGCTGGAGGATACGGCGCTCGAGCTGGGTGCGATGGCGTTGAGTCCGCTGTCCAAAACCGAGTACGCGCTGGCGGCGCCGGCGCTTTGCGGCGGCTACCAGGGCGATTACGCGCCCTTTGGCGATGTGTACCTGTCGACGCTTGAGTTTGTGGCGCGTGTGCGCAACCGCGCGTCTGCCGTGGTGCCCCAAGAGCTCGTGACGCTCAACGCGGTAGAGGATTGCATGGATCGCGTGCTGTCGCAGGCGCTCGCGACGCTCGCCGGCCCGGTTGATATGCTCGATCGCGCGGCGCAGCTGCTTGGCGGGCTTGAGCCGGGCGAGGTCGATGGTGCGCTCGAGTCGCACGTGGACCGCAACCGTCCCTTTGACGACATCCCGATGGCCGCTGCCAAGCCTGAGGCCTGCTCGCTGCTGCTGATGCTCGTTCGACAGGGTGAGGCTGCCCGCCGCATGTTGCCGACGGCGCCGATCGTTTCGTCCCGTTCGTTTGCCGAGCGCTCCTGGCCGTACATGCTCGCGTGGTCCGACCTGGGGCTTAACGGCAAGGAGCGTATGACGGTCGATTCGCTGGCGCGCGCCGAGGTGCGCCGTTTTGCTGACGAGGATACGAGTGAGCGCGTGCGAAACGAGATGATGGGCGTGCTGGGCGAGCTACTGGGTATTTCGCCCGAACAAATGGAGGAGTTGCGCTCTGAAGACGGTCAGCGTCGTTTACACGAGGGAATGAAAAAGTTCGAGGGCGAGGTTCAGGACGCCATCGATAAGATGATGGGCGGCCAGGGTGGCCCGCAGGGTGGGCCCCAGGGTGGCCCGATGCCGCATCCGCCGGTTGATCCCCGACAGTTCCCATTCTTCTCGCAGAACTAAACTGGGGATGGGATTCGCTCTCAACCCCGATACTTCAACTAAGCATCTTGACCCCGTTGTGTTATTCTAGAACAGACGTTCGTGAGTAGTGCGCGGGGCCTTGCCTTGCGCTTGGTAAAAGACGAGGGGAGGTTGGCTTGGTTATTTTGGGCATCGACCCCGGTTTGGCTCATACGGGTTGGGGGATTATCGAGGAGCGGCGTGGCGAGGTTCGCTGCCGTGCCTATGGCTGCATCGAGACCAGCGCAGGCAGTCCGCTCGCGGTGCGCCTGTCGCATATCGCCCGCGACCTCAAGGGTGTCGTGGAGCGCTATCGACCCGATACCGCTGCTATCGAGAGCATTTACTTTGGCGCCAACGTTCGCTCGGCCATCCCTACGGCGCATGCCCGTGGCGCCGCGCTCGTGGCGCTTTCGGAATGCGCGCTCGAGATTGGCGAGTATACGCCTATGCAGATTAAGCAGGCTGTTGTGGGCACCGGCGCTGCGGACAAACGGCAGGTCGCGTATATGGTTCGTACGCTCACGCAGCTCGATCACGACCCGCATCCCGACCATGCCGCCGATGCCCTGGCCTGCGCCATCTGCCACGTTAACCTCAGCCGCACCCGGGCGCTTACCGGCGGCGAGTTCTATCAACAGAGAGGAACCGGATACTGATGATCTCCCAGCTCCACGGAACGCTTGTCGAGGCCACGATGAGCTCTGCTGTCGTCGATGTGTCGGGCGTTGGCTTTGAGCTCGGCATCTCGGGCAGCACTGCGGCCACGTTGCCGACGCCCGGCGGTGAGGTTCGCCTCTATACCCGTATGCAGGTGCGCGAGGACGCCATGACGCTCTTTGGCTTTGCTTCCAAGGACGAGCGCACGATGTTCGATCGGCTCGTGTCCGTGTCGGGTGTCGGTCCGCGCCTGGCGCTTGCCGTGCTCTCCACCTATACCGTGGGCCAGCTGTATTCTCTGGTGATGGCCGAGGACGACAAAGGCATGGCTAAGGTGCCCGGTGTGGGCAAAAAGACCGCCCAGCGCCTCATCCTGGAGCTCAAGAGTACCTTTGCCAAGGACAAGGGCTTTGTTCCGGTCGGCGTAATTCCCGGTCAGGTTGCGATGCCGGTTCCCGCCGCCGCTCCCTCGGCGATCGATGACGCCCGTGCGGCGCTCCTTTCCATGGGCTTTAGTCCGCAAGAGACCGAGGTTGCCCTGAGCGGGTATGATGGGCAGGATATGCGTGTCGAGGACCTGCTCGGCGCGGCGCTTAAGCGACTCGGAATGGATGCGTGATGTGGGAAGCCGATGACTCTCAGGACCTGTGGGCGACGCCCGGCAGCTCGCCGGCGGCATCCATGGCGCACGGTGAGCGCATGGTGGGCTCGGAGTTGACGCCCGAAGACCTCGATGTCGACCGTACCCTGCGTCCCCAGCGCCTGGACGACTACTGCGGTCAGGAGCATATCAAGCAGAGCCTGCGCGTGCTCATCGAGGCGGCGCAGAGTCGTGGCGAGACGCTCGACCACGTGATCTTCTCGGGCCCTCCGGGTCTAGGCAAGACCACGCTGGCTACGGTTATCGCCAACGAGCTGGGCGCTCAGATCAAGACGACGAGTGGTCCGGCCATTGCGCGTACCGGTGACCTGGCGGCTATCCTTACCAACCTGCAGCCGGGTGACGTGCTGTTTATCGACGAGATCCATCGTCTTAACCGTTCGGTCGAGGAAGTCCTGTATCCCGCGATGGATGACTTTGCGCTCGATATCGTGATCGGCAAAGGCCCGGCCGCACGTTCGATTCGCCTGGATATCCCCAAGTTTACGCTGGTGGCGGCAACGACCCGCTCGGGTATGCTGACCGGCCCGCTGCGCGACCGCTTTGGCATTTCGTATCGCCTGGACTACTACACGGTCGAGGAGCTTGCCCAGATCGTGACGCGCTCGGCGACCATTCTGGGCGTGACGATCGACCATCCGAGCGCGCTCGAGATCGGCTCGCGTTCGCGTGGTACGCCGCGTCTCGCCAACCGTCTGCTCAAGCGTGTGCGCGACTATGCGCAGGTGCGCGGCGACGGCCCCATCGAGCTCGATATCTGCCGTCAGGCACTCGAGTTCTTCGAGATTGATGAACTTGGTCTGGACTGGATGGACATTCGTATCTTGGAGACGCTTGCCAAGACGTTCTCCGGCCGTGCCGTGGGCCTGACGACCCTTGCCAGCGCGGTGGGCGAGGACCCGGGTACGCTCGAGGATGTCTATGAGCCCTACCTGCTGCAGTGCGGCTTGATGATTCGCACGCCCCAGGGCCGCCAGGCAACGCTTCGCACCTTTGAGCACTTGGGCATCGAGCCAGCCGTTTAGAGGCGGGTTTGTTTTGGCTGGTCTGTAGGCTATCGCTGGGCATCGGGTAAACATATCGCCATTCATCGGTTACGGGTGTTTTACTATTGCGCGCCCGTGCTATGCTGAATTGGTCTTTTTCTCATCCGGTAACGAAAGGACCGCCCATGCCTACTGACATCGAAATCGCACGTTCCGTCACGCCGCTGCCTATTACCGAGGTGGCTAAGAACGCCGGCGTCGACGTAAAGCACCTGATTCCGTACGGCTTCGACAAGGCTAAGGTCGACTATTCACTGCTCAACGAGCCGACTGACCACCAGGCCAAGCTCGTCCTCGTGACCGCCGTCAACCCCACGCCCGCCGGCGAGGGCAAGACCACCACGACCATCGGTCTGGCCGATGGCCTGCGCCGTCGCGGCGTCAAGAGCGCCGTGGCCCTGCGCGAGCCTTCGCTCGGCCCCGTTTTTGGCGTCAAGGGCGGCGCCGCCGGTGGCGGTTGGGCCCAGGTCATCCCCATGGAGGATATCAACCTGCACTTTACCGGCGACTTCCACGCTATCGGTGCCGCCAATAATCTGCTGGCCGCTATGCTCGACAACCATATTCAGCAGGGCAACCAGCTCGGTATCGATGTTAAGCGCATCACCTGGAAGCGCGTCGTCGACATGAACGACCGTCAGCTGCGCCACGTTATCGACGGCATTGGCGGCAAGGCCCAGGGCGTGCCGCGCGAGGATGGCTTCGACATTACTGTTGCTTCCGAGGTCATGGCGATCTTGTGCTTGTCCACGAGCATCAACGACCTCAAGGAGCGCCTGGGCGAGATCGTCGTCGGCTACAGCTTTGCCGGCGAGCCCGTCCGCGCCCGCGACCTCAAGGCTCAGGGCGCCATGGCTGCGCTGCTTAAGGATGCGCTCAAGCCCAACCTGGTGCAGACGCTCGAGGGTACGCCCGCGTTTGTCCACGGCGGCCCCTTCGCCAATATCGCCCACGGCTGCAACTCCATCATGGCCACGCGCATGGCTATGCGCTTTGGCGATGTCGCCATTACCGAGGCAGGCTTTGGCGCCGATCTGGGTGCTGAGAAGTTCCTCGACATCAAGTGCCGCATGACGGGCGTTCGTCCCAGCGCCGTCGTGATTGTCGCCACCGCCCGTGCGCTTAAGTACAACGGCGGCGTTGCCAAGGCCGACCTCAACGACGAGAACCTCGATGCCCTCAAGGCCGGCATGCCTAACCTGCTGCGCCATGTTGACAATATCCAGAACGTCTATGGTCTTCCCTGCGTGGTCGCCATCAACCGCTTCCCGACGGACACCGAGGCCGAGCTTGCGCTCATCGAGTCCGAGTGCCAGCAGCTCGGCGTCAACGTTAAGCTTTCCGAGGTCTGGGCCAAGGGCGGCGAGGGCGCGCTCGACCTGGCCGATGAGGTCATGCGCCTGATTGAGCAGCCGAGCGAGCTCAAGTTTGCCTACGAGGACGGCGCCGATGTGGCCGATGCCCTCGAGGCCGTCGCCACCAAGGTTTACCGCGCCGATGGTGTCGACTTTACGCCGGCTGCCAAGCGTCAGCTCGCCGAGCTGCGCGAGAACGGCTTTGGCAACCTGCCGGTGTGCGTCGCCAAGACGCAGTACAGCTTTAGCGACAACGCCAAGGCGCTGGGCGCTCCCGAGGGCTTCCGCATCACCGTGCGCGAGCTCAAGGTTTCCGCCGGTGCCCACTTTGTGGTTGCGTTGACTGGCAGCGTTCTGACCATGCCGGGTCTGCCCAAGGTTCCCGCGGCCGAAAACATCGACGTCGACAACGACGGCAACATTACCGGCCTGTTCTAAGCCTGCTGCCCATAGCTGCTTGTCCGCCCCGCCGTGCCCACAAGGCCCGGCGGGGCTTTTGTTTTCTAGCCGCGCTTGTCTTGTAGATATGGACGGGCTCTGTCCGTCACGGGCTTTTGCGCGGGTAGAATGCATGGATAACTTGATGCTTACGG
Source organism: Collinsella sp. OM08-14AT (assembly GCF_003438115.1). NCBI lineage: Bacteria > Bacillati > Actinomycetota > Coriobacteriia > Coriobacteriales > Coriobacteriaceae > Collinsella > Collinsella sp. OM08-14AT. The sequence goes on along the minus strand of NZ_QSTE01000013.1, from coordinate 52,663 downwards.
GCGACGGAAAGGAATCGTTGCATGGATCAGGACAAGACAACCGTGATGGGCGGCTACGGTTCCGCGCAGGCTGGCGATAGCGCCGATGCGACCCGCGTTGTTCCCAACCCCGGTTATACCGACCCCGCCGCGACGCAGCCTTCTGCCGAGCCAACCCGGGTTATGGGCTATGGCGACACAGCGCGGGATTCTTATGCCGTATCTTCGCAAGGCCCCTATGGCAACGCAGCTCCGGACCCGTTTGATTACGCGCCGCAGGATTCTTATGCCGCCTCGACGCCGAATCCCTATGATGACCTGCCGCAAAATCCCATTCCGCAGCCTCAGCAGACGACGTATATGCCTCGCACGGCGCAGTCTCGCTACGAGTCGCGCGAGCCGTATCGCGAGTACCCCAAGTCGATTCCGCAATATGGCGAGGACGAGGAGAAGAAGCCGTCGCGTTCGTCGAGCGTGATCAAGAAGATCCTCATCGTGCTGGCGATCTTCTTTGCGCTGTCGGTTGTGTTTGCCATTGTGTCGGGCATGCTCAACAAGCGAGGGAGTTCAACGGCTGATACCGCTGCCGAGCAAACCGAGTCCGCCTCGTCTAGCACCGTCGATCTGAGCGATATCCCGGGGCAGTACTGGTCCAACGCCAAGAAACTTCTCAAGTCGCGCGGCGCCAATCTTTCGAATGCCGTGGTCCTGACTGATGATGGCTCAACGCCCGTCATCGATGCCAACTGGGTCGTTACTTCTGCTTACTATAACGACAGCGGCAACCTCGAAATTCAACTCACGCACAAGAATAGCTCGGGCAACTCGCCCGACGGCCAAAGCGGTACCGACAGCTCGAGTTCCAATACGCTGGAGGACTTGAGCAACAAGGCACAGGAGTTGGGAGACAAGGCGCAAGAGCTGGGCGATACGGCACAAAACCTGGGCGACACCGCGCAGAACTTGGGCGACATGGCGACGGGTGCCTGGAATGCACTGCAAAACGGCATCTCGGGCGCGCAGGGAAACTAGCTGTTAAGCGGGCTACAGCTGCTCGGCCGGACGGTCGGGCGAGCTAAAGCCCGAGTCAAACGTAACGACGCATGAGGCATTGGGTCGGCGCTCGTGCACGATGCGCGTGACGAGCTCCAACAGCTCCTCGTCGGATATGTCAAAGTCGTCGGGACGCACCAGGTCAAACGAAACGAACCCGTCGTGCTCGTGCAGGTCGTGGATGGAAAGCGCGGGGTCGATCTGCGCTACGCCGCGCTTGACCCAGCCGCGCAGGTCATCACCGGTTGTTGCGATGGGGTCGCAGTGCAGCGTAATGCCAATGCCCATCTGGCGTTTGATATCGTGCTCGATGGTGTCCAGAATCTCGTGGTGCTCAAAGGCATCACCCTCGCCGGGCATTTCCACGTGTGCGCTGGCAAACTGACGGCCGGGGCCGTAGTCGTGTACCATGAGGTCGTGCGTGCCCAGGACCTGGGGGTACGACATGATCCTGTCGCGGATTTCCTGGACGAGCTTGGGGTCGGGCGCTTGCCCCAGCAGCGGGCTGATGGCGTCGCGCACCAGGCCCATGCCGCTGATGCAAATGAAGACGCCCACGCCCAGGCCCGCCCAGCCGTCGAGGTCAAAGCCGGTCGTTTGCGAAATAAGCGCCGCTGCTAAGACCGAGCCCGAGGTGATGACATCGTTTTTGGAGTCCTGCGCCGTGGCGATGAGCGTCTCCGAGTCGATGCGGTCGCCCAGCGTGCGGTTAAACGCGGCCATCCAGAGCTTAACGAGCATGGACGCAGCCAGTGCCGCAAGGGAAACGAGCGTGTAGGCGGTGGGGGAGGGCTTGATGATCTTGGTAACGGACTCGAGCACCAGGTTGATGCCGACGGCACAAACGAGGACGGCGACAAACAGGCCGGCGAGGTATTCGTAGCGGCCGTGGCCATAGGGGTGGCCTTCGTCTGCCGGGCGGCTGGCAAGGCGGAATCCGAGCAGGCTCACGATGTTGCTCGAGGCGTCGGAGAGGTTGTTGAAGGCGTCGGCGATGAGCGAGACGGAGCCGGCGAGCAGGCCCGCGATGCCCTTGGCTAGGCACAGGGCAATGTTGAGGCCAATGCAGATAAGGCTTGCGGCAAAGCCCGCGTTGGTGCGACAAGTTGTATCGACCGGCTCGTCCTCACTGCCGGGAACAAGCGTATGTACCAGCCGATTTACAAATAGCATGGCAATCGTCCTCACAATCATGGTTAAGGGGATAGTGTAGCTCGCATGGGCGCACCGTGCGCCGATGCTCAGAAAATGCAGCAATGGTCTGCTGGTGCTAACGAGTGGGGCTTCTTGTCCGACCGGGTGCTCCATTTTGGGCCACATGGGTATGGGCATGTGCCTGCCCGCCCGACATACTTAATGTCGACAGCCCCTGCGCAAAGGAGGACGTATCCATGGACGAGATGTTTGCCATTAAATGCCAAAACTGCGGCGGCCCTATGTACTCACACCAGGCTAAACGCAGCTTTGAGTGCGCCTATTGCGGCACGGTCGTTCCGTGGCAGGCCGATGCGGGGGAGCCCAAGAGCGCCCTGGGCATTCGCCATACGCCACTGACGGTTGTCGATGGACTGCTTAAGCTCACCTATGTGTCGCAGCTCGAGCGCCCGGAGGACCCGGACTGGTATTTCTTCAATTCGTACTGGCGCAACCAGTCGGTTCTGGAGCATCTGCTGTGGGAGGACCGCGGCACGGCTCAAGAGTTCCAAGAGGCAGCGCACGTGAGCATTCCCTGCCCCTTCTGCGGTGCGTCCTTTGAGGGGTCATCGACCCAGCGCGTGTTTGAGTGCCCGTCCTGCGGTAATACGATCGGCGTTGCCGACCTGCTCAAACCCGGTACCTTTAGCAAGCGCCTGACTATGGGCGTTGGTGCGGAGTATGTACCTGAGCAGGGTATTCCCTGCGAAATCTCGCCGCAGCAGGCACGTGCCAACGCGCTGCAGCTGGTGCGCCAGTACCCCGACGCCTTTGCCGGGCACGACGTGGAAGACGCGATTCAAAATGACATGATGCTCTTCTACTTCCCCATGACGCTCGCGGATCTACGCATGATGGCGTCCTTCCCGGGCAAGGGGCTGAGCAAGGAGACCCTGGTGTACTACGAGGTGCTCGACTGGGCGTATTCCAGGGCAAACTACCTGGACGTTCGCCTTATGGGGATTTTGGAGCCGTGGGACTTTGCCAAGGTTGGGCCGTTTGACCCGGCCATGCAGGAAGGTGACTTCCGCGTTGTCTCCGTCGATGCATCTACCAAGGACCAGGTGGTCATTGATAAGCTGGCGCTCGACATTGCCGGCAACGATGCCGAGGCGGTGCTGGGGCTCAATAAAAAGAGCATCCGCACCTGGGCGCGCAAGGCCCGCAAGCACAAGGATGGTTTGCTGATGGTGCCGGTCTACTTTGTCGATCGTCCGGCGACAGACAGCCGCGATGGCGAGCAGGTGCGCATTGCCGTAAACGGCCAGACGGGCCGCGCGGCCGCGGTGGTGTTTAGCGACAAGCGCGAGACGCATGTGGTGGCGCCACTCAACCCGAGCCTGCATCTGTCCGGTGAAAGCACTGTGCATGCCACGCCCATCGAGGTCAAATACGTTAAATCACCCTTCCTATATCAGATCGTGCGCCGTGGAGGCGGCGAGCAACCGCGCCAGGTTACAGCCGCCGTCGAGGGTTCCTACCGAGAAGAGAAGCCCAAGCGCCGTGGTCTTCTGGGTGCGCTATTTGGGAAGTAGGGAGTAGTGCCGGGGTGTCGGGCTGCATCACAAGGTCATTAGATGAATTTAAAAGTGCTGGGAACGTGCTAACATTGCCGATAGCCTTAATCTTGCAAAAGCGGAGGTCGGATTATGGGTTTTGCCGATCAGCAGCTTCAGATTCAGATACCGTATTCTCCTGACGACACGTTTAATGCCTTGAAGGCAGCTATGGAAAAGCTACCTAAAGTAAAAGTTGATAGCGCATCGCCCACAACAAGAACAGTTGCAGCCGAGATTGGTATGAGCCTTTGGTCCTGGGGTGAAAATGTCAGTATTTCGGTTGTTCCAGTTGAAGGTGGATCTGGCGTTACTGTCAACTCGTCATCTAAGGTCAGGACAAACGTACTAAACGGGGGCAAAAATGCAAAGAATATTGCCGAGATAGTCGATGCCCTATCGAAGGAGCTCGAGCAGTATCCGCAGGTTTCACAGACTATTGAGACGCTGGTGGATAGTGGTGATGTAGTTGCAAGGCCCGAGAGACTTGCAGCGCTGCGTGATAGTGGAGTACTTACCGAGGAAGAGTTTGCTGCAGAAAAGGCGAAAATCCTTTCGTAGTTAGACACGATGGTTGGATTTGCATTCTGGTATTGAACTTGTTTATACTAGGCTGAAAACATCGTGTGGAATAAAAGTGCGCAGTAGCCTCGCCTTATACAGCAATAGGGACCTCTTTGGGGCGTCCCGCCTTTGGTGCGTCGGCGAGTCGTGCCTCGATGGAAGCTTTGGACACCATTCGCTTGGTGCCATCCTTCCATGAATCCAACAGTTCAGCATTTATCAGTTGCGATACTCTTGCCGAGCTAACGCCAAGCATGCGCGCGGCATCCGCTGCGGTGACGGCGGGGGTATCGTTGAGTTCGCAACTGACGGCCACGGCGATAATTTTGCCACCGTGCTGCGGCTCGTGGCCAAAGTCCGGCGCAGGCAGGTCGACGCCACCCATAAGGTGATCGTCGACCATACATGCGAGAAAATCAGCGGCGCTTTCGACGGCGTCGTTTAGGTCGGAGCCGAACGTCCCACCTCCGCCCAGCGAGCCACATGGCACAGCGTCGACGACGCCGTCCGAATCAAAGACTCGAATTCCCATGTCACCTAGCGCCTTCGTGCGGGATTCCCGAAGTGACTAAAATGTGACCATAGAGGCAGTTTTAGCGAACCCCATGGGAGTGACACGCATGGACAACAACACCTTGCTGTTTCAGGACAAGGGTTCGGGTAGGTTTAAAGACGTCAAGATCTACCCTAACCGTATCGAGGTGCTCAAGAAGGGCGCTTTCGGCGGCAAGCACACCGAGATTGTCTACCTTAAGGACATCACGGGCGTCAATAGAATCAAAGGCCGCGATGTTTTTCTGCGTAACAGGCTGTTGACTGCTTGCGTCTTTAGCCTGAGCAGCCGTGCGAAGGCCCAGGAGTTTGTTAACGTGCTGAATATGGTGATGTAGCCTATGGCGGCGTTCGGGCCAAGGTAAAAATTGGGGGCACAGAACGGTGTCCTGCGCCCCTCGTCGGGTCGATGTGTCCAAAAGGGTCGGCTTGCCTATTCGCTAGCGCCTTCGCTGTCTTCGCGATCGTTGGCAAGCATTGCCGCGCCGGCGACCGTTGTCGCCACGGCGGCAGCGGCGAGCCCGGCGACGATGCCAGAGCCGTCGCCCGTGCCGGCGAGCTTCTCGCCCGATTCCTTGCTCTTGTTGCCCTTGCCGTTCTTGTTGGCGCTGCCCGCGTTGGTGCCGGTGCCGGTGTTGCCTGCACCGTCCGCGTTGCCCGAAGTCGTCACAGTAAAGCTTGCGGCTCCGTCGGTGGCGAGCGTGTAGTTTTGCGCCGCGTCGCCCAACAGGCCTTTCGCACGCACCCAATACGTCCCCGCGGCAAATGCCTCATCCTCGGCCATTGCCGTGCCCGGAGCGCCGTTTGCATCGTGCATAAACTCGAGCTGGGCGGTGCAGGCATCGCCTTCGAGCTTGCCGTCGAGCGGCGCCGCGATCTTTGCGCGCACGTCCTCGCCGGCCTTAAGGCCCTCGAGCCCTTCAAAGTGGGGCGTCAATGCGCGCGGGTCGATATCGATGGGCACGGAACCCTGCAGTTCCGTAACGGTCTCGTTGCCCAGGGCGTCGACATCCACGTATTCGATAGCAAACGTGTTGCCCGAAGCTGCCACGTTGAGTACGTTACTGCTGTCGACAAGGCGGAAACGACCCTCGCCAACGGTCTTTCCATCCCGGAGTGAGGCATCGCTCAACGAGTCGCCGTATGTCATGCGCATACGGGTCGGGAGGTAGTACGAAACGGTCTGCTTGTGCTTCGCATCGTAATTGCGCTGGTAGATGCTTCGGGCCAGTGCCGCATCAACAAAGTCGGACGCAATGATGCCAATGTGCTTGAGGCAGTCCTCCTTTGTGCTCTCATTTCCGGTGCTGTTTATATACTGGCTCTTGTATAGATGCTCGTTGACCACTCGTGCTGCGGTAAAAGGATTGCTTCCTTGCTTGTAGTTCGTGCAGCTGGTGTAGTTGATACACAAGCTGTGCTCCAGGACCTTTACCTTGGCCCCGTCATTGTCCTCGACGTCCACCATGATGCGGGCGAGCTTGGTTGTCTCCTGCAGCGCCATATCGACCCAGCCGATTTTGTCGGTTCCTGTGCATTCGTAATGGTCCTGGGCGTATACCTTGGTGCAATAGGGCTCTTCGTCACCCGTTTTCCCCACGGCTTCAAAGCCCCGCTCGTCTCGAACGAGACACATGGAGGTGCTGTCGGTGTGTGCTGCGATTTTGTCGTCCCATTGGGTGAGGTCGAGGCCCCATGTGTGGCTGCTTACGCTGTTGCCGGCGAGCCCAAACCGACGCAGCAGGACGATCTTTCCGCGCACCTCGCCCAGCGTGGGGATGCGACTCGATGTGTAGAACAGGTCGGGGTTCTCATCCAAAACCTTGCCAAAGGCCGTCGTGAGGCTTTCGTTGGTAGCCTCGCCATTGCCCCGCGACACGAGCATGATGAGCGCTTCTGTCGGGTTTTCGCTCAAAAACGTATTGAAGTACCCGATGACATCGGAGAGATGCATAAAGTTCCCGTCTTTTTTGAGCAGGTAACAAGCTCCGTGGTCGATGCCGGGGTCGCCGTTCTCGTCGTTCTTTCCAAGTCGGATATCAAAGTAGCGAATGCCTTCGAGCAACTGCGTGGGGATGTAATCCTGCTGGCATTTTGCTTGGGAGGATTGGGGCTCGGTGTCATTGTCCACGCTGCAGGTGCCCGAATCGTGCGTGCCCGGGATGCTCAGTTCGTCGAGGAACTTGCTGTTGTCGACGTATTTCATCCAACAGGGCCCGTCGACGTAGCTGCTGTACGTGATCCAGTCGAGGCTGCTAACCGTGGCATCGTTCTTTTTCATATCGTAACCGATAAGTTCGAGCTCCCACGGGATGCTCTTACTCTTATGGCAGATCTTATTGTTGTCCTGGTCTTTGCCGTCCGATTCTATTGCCAGGTACTTAATGTCTTTTTTCTCGGTTTCTTTCTCGACCGTGCGGTCTCGGATGATATAGGTTCCGTTTGACTGGCGTTTAAACGCAAAAGCGCGGCTGGGCTTGTCGTCATACTCGCCACTCCATACGTGGATGACCTTTCCATCTTTGTCCGAGTCGCCGTCGACCGACCAAATGCTGTAGCCCGTCTTTTTATGCTCTTCGAAATTGAGTAAGGTGCGGATGGCATACCAATTTGTATTATCTGCATCGGTCACTACGTGTTCAAGGATGAGTTTGCTGGACGTGCCGTCATTAAACAGGTGGCAGACGTTGCCGCGAACGTTGCCGTCTTGGTTGACGCTCGCGGTGCGAAAATAGCCCGCGGGGCGAAGGCGAATGATGAACTTGTCGAGGGTGGCCGCCGGTGTGGGCGTGTCTTCTGCAAATGCCGCGCGCACGGGAAGGCCCAGCGCCGCGGTTTCGGGCAGGCTTGCAAATGGCGACAATGCTGCGAGTCCTAGGCCCAGCGTAAATGCTCGACGACTGATGGCGTGGTGTTCGGTCATAACTCCTCCATTCGCGGGGTGCGGTTATGCGCTCGTTTTGGTCACTATACTGCCCGGATGTCTAAACGTGTTGGCTTAATTGTCTGCGCGGTGCTATTAATCGGCGGGCGGACGCGTTGGGGCGCTTGTCTATTTGTGTTGCTACCGCGCTGGGGGTGGTTTTGCCGTCCGGCACCCTCGCGTTCGCCGGCTATCGGCATAAGAAAGGGAGGGCCGGCGAGCCGATCCTCCCTTAGTACGAAACGCTGGGGCACCGCCGCTTGTTGGCGCTGCGCTCGTGTTTTTCGTTGCGCTCGCGAGTCGCTTAGCGCTTAATCTCGATATCGTCGAGCTTAACATCCATGGCCTCGGTCTTGGCCTTGGCGATATCATCGGCAAATTCCAGAGACTTCATCATGGTTTCGACGGCATCCTTGTGCTCCTCGACGTTGTCGATGCGCACGTAGACGCTGCCGCCGCCTGCTTCGGTGAAGTACTCAGTCGTCACGCCGCCCGAGTGTGTATAGGAAGCGTTGCGCCAAGTCTTGCCGTTGTACTTGACGGGGTCATTCTCGGTCCACTCAAAGCTGGCATTCCACTTTGCCTCGTAGTCGAACAGCTCGTCGGCGTTCTTGTCAGGATCGAAGACGGGGATGAAGCGATCGCTGGCGTGCTCGCTCTCGGTGAACTTAAACTGGGCCCTGTCGGCGGTATCGCCTGCGACGTCGGTGACCTCGACGCCCTCGGGGACCTCGACCTTAAACCAGATGAAGTCGGTCCTCATATCCACGGCTGGCTTTTCCGCACCGCCACCGCTGCCGGTAGCTCCACCGCTTCCGCCACAGCCCACCAGGGCAACTGCGGCAAAGAGACTCATGCAGAGGGTGAGAATCGCAAAGGCCTTCTTTTTCATGGTCGTGTCCTCCTCGATCTGTAACCGCCCATGGATTACCTGCCTTTACTGTACGCGCGGACGGCTCGCTAGGGTGGGCCATGTGTCCCATTCTGGGTGCCGGATTTGCGCCGTTAAGTGGCAATATGCGCGGGCGCAAAAGAGGGGAGGGCCGGTGCCGACGCCTATCGTTCGTCATAGAAATCCGCGATGGCCAGGTGTGCTGACGCTTATGTGCTTATGGGCTAGACTTAGCATCATTACGTGTTTGATGCGGTTGGCCGGCGGTTGCCGCCCGACCGATCTATATGACTTGAAGGTGCATGCGTATGAGCCAAGAGATGATGGACAAGACCTGTCGCGGGTTTGCCGAGGCGCTGGCCGCGCGCGAGCCGGTTCCCGGCGGTGGCAGCGCGAGCGCCTTTGTGGGCGCGCTGGGCGCCTCGCTGTGTGGAATGGTTGCCCGCTACGGTGCGACCAATCCCGCGCTTGCTGATCGTGCGGATGACCTGACGCGCGCGTTTGCCCAGGCTGATGAGCTGGCCCAGGAGCTTGTCGAGTTGGTTTCCGAGGACGTTCGTGCCTACAGGCGGGTGTCCGCGGCGTACGGTATTCCGCGTGACGATCCGGCTCGAGCGACCGCGATTCAGGATGCGCTGCATGTGGCAGCCATGCCGCCGTATCGCATTATGGATGCCTGCGGGCGCGCACTGGCGCTGCTCGAGGACATGGCCGATAAGGGTTCGCGTCAGCTGCTGTCCGATGTGGCGTGCGGCGCCGTGTTCTGCCGTGCCGCTATGCAGGGCGCGAGTTTGACGCTCTTTGCGAACACCACGTCTATGAAGGATCGCGCTCGTGCTGAGGAGCTCGAGACGGCGTGTGATGAGTTGCTCGACACATGGTTGCCGCGCGCCGATGCGCTGGCGCGCCGCGCCTCCGACGCTGCAAGGAAGAGGGGATAGCCATGGCTGAACTGCTGAAGGGTGCTCCCGTTGCTCGCGCTTTGACCGTGGAACATGCTGCTCGCTGCGCAGCCCTGCGCGAGCGCGGCGTTGTTCCGACGCTGGCCATCGTGCGTGTGGGCGAGCGCGAGGACGACCTGTCCTACGAGCGCGGCGCCCTCAAGCGCTGCGAAAAGGTTGGCATTGAGGCTCGCCGCATTTTGCTTCCCGCCGATGTTTTGCAGGACGAGTTGTTGGCCGCCATCGAGGACATCAATGCCGACCACGCTGTTCATGGCTGCCTGATGTTTCGTCCGTTGCCCGCTGGGCTTGACGAGGATGCGGTTGCCGCGGCACTCGATCCCGCCAAGGATGTTGACTCCATGACGCCGGCCTCGCTGCTTACCACGCTTTCGGGGCGAGGCGAGGGCTTTGCTCCCTGCACGGCCGAGGCTGTGTTGGCGTTGCTGGACCATTACGACGTTGAGCTGGATGGGGCCAAGGTCGCGGTCGTCGGTCGATCGCTGGTGATTGGCCGTCCCGTTGCCGCCATGCTTACGGCTCGCAATGCCACGGTAACGACGTGCCATACGCATACGCGTGACTTGACTGCCGAGTGCCGTGCGGCTGATATTATGGTTGCGGCCGTTGGACGCGCGCGCACGATTGGCGCGGATGCGGTTCGCGATGGCCAGACGATTATCGATGTTGGCATTAATTGGGACGAGGCCGCTGGCAAGCTGGTCGGGGACGTTGATTTTGATGCTGCAGAGCCGGTTGTTGGTGCCATTACTCCCGTGCCGGGCGGCGTGGGGGCTGTGACCACCGCGATTCTCGCCAAGCACGTGATTGAGGCGGCGGAGCGCGCATCGAAATAGGCGTTTTTGACCACAGAGGTTGCCGAGGTCGCGGTTTCGCCCTTTTTGTGCCGAAGCGATACACTGTTGCCGTTTGATTTCTTCGCTCAAGGAGGATGCGCATGCCGTGCACAACGATTTTGGTTGGTAAGAACGCGAGTTACGACGGCTCGACGCTGGTTGCCCGCAATGAGGACTCGTCCAATGGAGTATTTGAGCCCAAGCGCATGCGCGTAGTACATCCCGACGAGCAGCCGCGTGTCTACACGAGCTTCCTGAGCCACCTGACCGTTGAGCTGCCCGACAATCCCATGCGTTACACAAGCGTCCCCGACGTTGTCCCGGGCCATGGCATTTGGGCCGAGGCCGGTTTCAACGAGCTCAATGTGGGCATGTCCGCAACCGAGACGCTCACCACCAACGAGCGCGTTCGCGGCGCCGACCCGCTCGTCGACTACGTGCCCGCCAAGGGCAACGAGGACGAGGACGGCTATGTTCCGGCGCAGCCCGGCGGTCTGGGCGAGGAGGACATGGTGACCCTGGTGCTGCCATATGCCAAATCCGCCCGCGACGGCGTACGCATTCTGGGTGACCTGCTCGAGCGTTATGGCACCTACGAGAACAACGGCATCGCCTTTAGCGACGTGGACGAGATCTGGTGGCTCGAGACCATCGGCGGCCACCACTGGATCGCCAAGCGCGTGCCCGATGACGCCTATGTGACCATGCCCAACCAGCTGGGTATCGACAGCTTTGACCTGGATGACGCCGAGGGCGCCCAGGCCGACCACATGTGCTCCGCCGACCTGCGTGCCTGGATGGCCGAGTGGCATCTGGACCTGACGCTGGGCGTCGATGGCGACGGCCCGGCTGCGATCTTTAACCCGCGCGAGGCCTTTGGCTCGCACAGCGACAGCGACCATGTCTACAACACGCCGCGCGCCTGGTACATGCAGCGCTGCCTCAACCCCAGCGATGTGTGGGACGGTTCCGAGGCCGACTACACGCCCGAGAGCGACGATATCCCCTGGAGCCGCGTGCCCGAGCGCAAGGTGACCATCGAGGACATCAAGTACGTGCTTTCGAGCCACTACCAGGGCACGGAGTACGACTGCTACGGCAGCAAGGGCACGCCCGCCACGCGCGGTGCCTATCGCCCCATCGGCATCAACCGTAACAGCCAGCTCGCCGTGCTGCAGCTGCGCCCCTATGCGCAGCCGGCCTACCGCGCCGTGCAGTGGATGGCCTTTGGTTCCAACTCGTTTAACGCGCTGGTTCCGCTGTACGCCAACGTCGAGACCATGCCCGAGTACTATGCCGATACGCAGGCTCGCGTGACGTCCGAAAACTTCTACTGGGCCAACCGCCTGATCGGAGCGCTGGCCGACGTCCGCTTCCATGAGTGCGGCCGCGCTGTGGAGGACTACCAGGAGAAGGTCGGTGGCATGGGCCACAAGCAGATCCATGACGTCGACGCTGCCGTAGCCGCGCTGCCCGAGGCCGAGGTGCCTGCCGAGCTTGCACGCGCCAACGAGGAGTTTGCCGAGCTCGCGCGCGTGGAGACCGATGCCCTGTTGGGCAAGGTGCTCTACACCACGAGCTGCGCCATGAAGAACTCTTTCGCGATGAACGACAACGTGAGATAGGGATTTCCCGTCGATCGAATAGCGCTTAAACGCTTTGTCGCTTTCACTCAATCTTGGGTACAAGAACGCCAATGCAGTTGTTTGTGATTGGAGACAACCATGGTTATGAAACTCGATCAGCTTGTTAACGGCGCCATCAACGTGGGCTTTGGCGCTGCCGCCGTTGCTGTCGAAGGCGGCAAGAAGGTCCTCGACGACCTTAACACCAAAGGCGAGCAGGTCCGCAAGGACACCGCCACCCCCGATATCGCCCGCAGCGTGTCCGACATGTTCGAGCAGGCCGGTGGCACCATCTCCGATCTGACCGAGCGCTTGGGCATGCAGGGCGAGACCGCGGCCCAGCGCGTGCTCGACGAGCTCATCCTGGCCCGCGTCCGCGTCATGACCGCCCCCGAGCGCACGGCCTTCCTGGCCCATGTGCGCGACATCGTCGATTCGGTCGAGGACAACGTGACCTCGGTGCCCGTCGAGTCCGTTGAGCCCGACGATGCGAAGGATACCGAAGAGGCCGAGTAGCAGCGCAGATGGCAGATTCCACCACCGATTACAACAATCTAGATCCCTTGGGTGACGAGGCGGCGGTTGTCGATGAGGTCGATGCCGTCGTCTCGGGCGCTCGCAAGAAGCCGCGCGCTGTCGATATGGTCCCCGAGGAGCCCGACGCGATGGCGCCGGACGAGGAATACCAGCTCACGCCGGCGGGTCGCCGCGAGCGCATCGGACAGATTGTTCGCCTGGTCAAAAAGTACCGCGTGTGGGATAACCTCACGCCGGTTCGTTTGCGCCGCCTGCTCGAGGAACTCGGCCCCATGTTCGTCAAGATGGGGCAGATTCTGGCCAACCGGTCCGAGATTCTGCCGCAACGCTTTTGCGACGAGCTGCGTCGTCTGCGCTCCGACGTGGAGCCGGTGCCGTACGAGGTCGTACTCAGTTGTCTGGAAGAAGAATACGGCCTGCGCCTGGGGGAGATGTTCGATGCGATCGACCCCAATCCGCTTGGTAGCGCATCGCTTGCGCAGGTGCACCGCGCACGTCTGGTGACGGGCGAGGACGTGGCCGTCAAGGTGCAGCGCCCCGGTGCGCAGCAGGTTATGGCACAGGACATCGATATCATCCGCTCGGTGGTGCGTATCGTTTCCAAGTTCGTCAACACCGATCAATTCGTTGACCTGCACGGTGTAGTCGAGGAGTTGTGGACCTCGTTTCGCGAGGAGACCAACTTTTTGGCCGAGGCCAAAAACCTCAACGACTTCTACGAGTTCCATAAGAGCGTTCATGGCGTGACGTGCCCTAAATCCTATCTGGACCTGTGCACCGAGCACGTGGTGGTTATGGACTACGTCGACGGCATTTCGATCGCCGATCCTGAACGCTTGGTGGCCGAGGGCTATGACTTGGAAAAGATCGGTGCCGCAATCGTCGAGGACTACTCGACGCAGGTGCTCGACGATGGCTTTTTCCATGCCGACCCGCATGCGGGAAACATCATCCTCAAGGATGGCATCGTCTACTTTATTGACCTGGGCATGGTCGGACGCATGTCGAGCCACGATCGCGGTATCGTAAAGGACATGATTTTCGCCGTGGCCGAGGGTGACGTGCCCAAGCTCAAGGATTCGCTCATGCGCTTCGCCGTGACGCGTGGCGACTCGGCTGAGCTCGATCATTCGGCCTTTTTGTCCGATTTGGACTTTATCGTTGCCGACTTTGCCGGGCTCGACCTTAAAGACCTGGATATCGGCGAGTTTTTGACCTCGCTGCTCAATCTGGCGCGCAAAAATGACGTTGAGCTGCCGAGCGTGGTGACGATGTTCGCCCGCGGCATGGTGACGCTCGAGGGCCTGTTGACCGAGTACATGCCCAACGTCAACATGATCCAGATCATCCAGACGCACATCAAAAACGAGAAGAGCACCTATGCCCGCATGCGTGATATGGGACGCGATCTGGCCGCGAGCAGCTATCGCGCGGCAAAAGGCTCGCTCGAGGCGGCCGAGTATTTGGGCTTGGCTTCGCGTATGCTCACGCGCGGCCAGCTTAAGGTGAACACGCAGATCATGAGCAGCGATAAGGCGCTGCGACAGCTGGGCGGAATTATCGACCGCATGTCGATGGCTATCGTGATCGCCGGTCTGTTTATCGGTTCGTCGGTGGTGTACTACGCGCGCATCGAGCCGGTTGTCCTCGGCATTCCGGTCATCGGCTTCTTTGGCTACGTGAGCGCGCTGGTGCTGGCGCTTATGCTGGGCCGCAATATCTGGCTCAACAGCCACGGCGGCAAGCACTAGAGGCTGCGACCGTCACCGCATTTTCCTATCGCAAACAATAGCTTTTACCTTGGGCTTCGCCTGCGTGCGAGGCCCTTTTGCGTGATACCATTTTGACGGTAATAATCGATGGCCTAGATGGTGGTGCGGAGACGCACGAATGCGCGGTTTTCCTGCGCGTTTGGGAGAATCGGGGTGCAAGTCCCCGGCTGTACCAGTAACCGTAATTCCTCTTGGCTCGGGATGTTCGCGTCGCAGATCGGACGGCGCGCCCGAGTCGTTAAGGTTAAGTCGGATCGCCTCCCATCTTGCGTGCGGCTGCGGCGTATGCCGCCGGTGTGCATAGGGCTCTGGAGGGAAGGAGGACCCCGATGGGGGAACTCGAGCGCAACATGCGCGATGACGTGGGGCAGCCTCAAGGCAACGCTCCAAGTACAGACAATGGGGGACAAATGGATATGTTTGTGGACGAGCGCCAGCGCGTCTCGCATCGCCGAGGCGCAATTGCGCGCGGCGTAGCCAAGCGCGGCCTGGTGGCATTCCTGGCCTTCGCGATGGCCTTTGGCACCACGCCGGCTCAGCTGTGGGCCGAGGGCGCCGAGGGCATTGCCGAGGCTGTGGCTCAGGCTGCGACGCCGAGTGAGGACGCAGCGCTTGCGGGCGGTGCCGCCGAGCAGAGCGGCGCCGAGGTTTCAGATTCTGGGAGCGCGCCCGCAGCTAGTGCCGCCACAACAGGGGCGGCAGCTGGCGACGAAGGCTCGGCGACGGGGGAGAACCCTGCCGCGAGTGAGCAGTCTTCGACGGTAGCCGCTGGCCAAGCAGGATCTGCCGCCGCGACTGCCGTCCAGACAGAGAACCCGACAGAAACCGGCGATGTCGCCAAGAAGCAAGTCGAGGTCTCGTTCTCGATTATCGGCATCGATGCCGACGGCAAGGCTCAGACCTGGGTGGCACCTACGCAACTCAAGCTCGACGAGGGCGCGACGGCTGCGGACGCCTTCGTTAAGCTGCAGCAGAAGGTGGGCTTCAAGGCGAAATACGATCCGAACACGGCATACGGTTTTTACCTCGAAAGCATCACGTCCCCGAGCGATGGCCGCACGCTTGCCTTCGATCCGGCGACTTATGCCTACTGGCAGCTGTTTGTTGACGGCGCGTCTTCCTCGGTTGGCGCGAGCGGCGTCAAGCTCACCCAGGGGCAGAAGATTGAGTTTGCCTATACGGCTGGTAGCTCGTCCCCTGTCGTTAAGGACCAGGTTGCCGCAAATGTGACCGTCATTGGTCGCGATGCCCAGGGCAAGACTCAGACTTGGGTCGATAACGCGCAGTATGTGGTGACGTCCGGCTCGAACGCACTTGACCTTACGAAGGTCGCGCTCGAGGCGAATGACATCGATGCCGTTGTTGCGGGCTCCTTCATTCTGAGCCTTAAGTACAACGGCGTTGAGCTGGGTAAGCCGCTCGATTATTCGACCTATTGGCAGCTGTTCATCAACGGCAAGTCGAGCGACTACACGGCAGACAATGTCACCATTCATGCTGGCGATACCGTTACGTGGTTCTACGGTGGCTGGGGCGACCAGTTGCCGTCCGATTCCGTCCATGCTTCCGTTCAGGTCCTCGGTAAGGACAAGGACGGCAAGCAGCAGGTTTGGGCTTCGACGGGCCAGACGAGTCTCAAGGCGGGTTCTACTGCCAAGGATCTCCTTGAGCAGACCGGCCTTACTCTCGATGCTGGCGAATCGTCTTGGGGCTGGTTCCTCAACGGCATTACTTCGCCGCTTGACGGTAAGACCTATAAGTATGATCCTGCGACCCGCAGTTATTGGCAATTCTATGTAAATGGCAAGTCCGCCACGGTCGGTGCCGGCAACTACGAGCTCCAAGAGGGCGACGCCGTCACCTTTATGTATGGTGCTGACGCCGATGCCCTCCCCGGTCAGGTTCTTGGGTCTGTCGATGTTGTCGGCCCCGATGTCAACGGCAACAATACTTGCTGGGGCTCGGCAAGCAGTGTTTCTTTGCCCGAAGGCTCTACTGCCCAGAACCTTATTGAGACGGTCCTGAAGGCCAAGGGCGTTACGTACAACGGCTCCCAGAGTGGTGAGTACTGGTTCCTCAATTCCATCAACTCGCCGTTCGATCACAAGCCGTATGCCTGGGATGCTGCGACCAATAAATCTTGGCACCTGTATATCAATGGAGAGCCCTCCTTACTCTGCGCCAACCAGATTACGCTCAAGAGCGGCGATAAGGTTACGCTTGCCTATACCACCGACGATTCGCCCATGCCCGATCCCGACAAGATTGTCGTGGACCCGAGTGCGACGACTCCTGATTGGGATGCCGAGTGGGCCGGCTACGGCAACAGCGGCAACGGTACGTCCGTTACGGACGCCAAGACGCCTGCGCAGGCCGCCGGTCTTAAGTGGGCCTTCGATTGGAAGGCCGAGTCTGGTCAGCAGTATGCCAACTGCAGCGAGCCTGTCATTGCTAACGGTTTTGTGTACATCGCGACCGAGAACGAGCTCATTAAGATCGATTCGTCCACGGGCAAAAAGGTTGCCTCTGCGCCGCTTGCCTCCAAGGTGAGCTATACCTCTCGTCCGATCTATACCAATGGCCTTATCATCGTTCCGCTCAACGGCGGTGCGGTCCAGGCGATTACTGCAGACAAGCTGATCTGCAAGTGGCTGACGCCTGGTTTGACGGACTTGACGCAGAGCTCCTGCACCGTCGTTTCGGACGGCGAGTACGTCTATGTAGGCTCGGTCGATATTTCGTATGACGAGAATTACAACGCGACCTACGGCAACGGCTCCCTGAAGCGTATCAAGATTGCCACGGGCGAAGTCTCTTGGCAGAACATTGACCCTTCCGAGGGCTATTATTGGACTGGCGCTGCGCTGACGGATAAGTACACCATTGTTCCTACGAGCGCGGGCACGCTTAAGTGCATTGATAAGACGACGGGCGATGTCGTTTCGGCCATGAAGCTCGGCGCTGTCGCAAATGCCGATTGCATTGCCGATCCGTCCAATGGTTCGACCTTCTATCAGATGACGCACGACGGAAAGCTCCATGTGATTTTGCTTTCGGCAAAGGGCGTGCTGAGTGAACAGAAGACGGTTGATCTGGGCCTTACGAATAATCTGAGCGCCCCTGCGGTGTCTGGTGACAATCTGATTGTCGGCGGACAGACGGCTACGGGCTCTGCTCTGGTTCTCTATAACCTGAAGACGGACAAGACCACGATGGTCGCTGCTGCCGACGGCAAGGCGCTGCCGGCTGGCCTCAACGGTATTGCTGCTACTCCGCTGGTGAGTGTTCAGGGCGGCAAGACCTATGTGTACTTCACCGTGAACAGCGCGGATAGCAAGGATTACGTCAACTACTCTGCTGGTGGTGGCGTGTATCGCTATACTCTCGGCGATGCAGAGGCGACGCAGATCTATGATGCGGCCGGCCATTACCAGTACTGTGACTCTCCGGTCATTGCCGATGCTTCTGGCAACCTGTACTACATCAATGATTCGGGTACTCTGTTCAAGCTGGGGGCTGTTGAGTCTTGGACGGTTGCCTTTAATTCCAACGGCGGGTCTGCTTGCGACACTAAGTTTGTTGCTACGGCCGACGGCAAGCTGGTCAAGCCGGCCGATCCGACGCGCGATGGCTACACTTTCGGTGGTTGGTATACCGATGAGGCTTGCACGCAGGCGTATGACTTCAGTACGCCAGTGACGGCCGATCTGACACTGTATGCCAAGTGGACCAAGAATGCCGTTAACCCTGGCGGCAATGGCGGTTCTGGCACTAATGGTGGCAACGGTGGCGCTGGCAACGGTTCCGGCGCTGGCGCTGGCACTGGCACGGGTTCCGGCTCCGGCTCTAAGGGCCAGCAGGCCGGCGGCGCTATCGCCCCGGGTCATAAGCCGACGACCAAGACGACGGTGTCGACCAAGACCGAGACCAAGGACAACAAGTCCGACAAGAAGGACACCGATAGGTCCGATAAGAAGGACGAGAAGAAGTCTGACAAGAAGGACAGCAAGTCCGACAAGAAGTCCGATTCCAAGTCCGATACGGGTGCTGCTTCCACGACCACTGCTAAGAAGTCCTCTAGTGCCTCCGAGCAGGAGGCTGGCACCAACCCGCTCGCCATTGTTGGCGTTGCCGCCGGCGTCATCGGTCTCGCCATCGTCGGCGTGTTCGTGTTCACCAAACGTCGGTAGGTGAGGGCTGTGTCCAATAAATCCAAGGACGCTGACCCCAAGCAACCAGATTCCTCGTTTATCCAGCTTGACGATGCAAAGCAACAGGGCGCCGCTTCGGCGGCGTCCGCCCTTCGTCGCAAGACGTTCCTCGGCGTCCTGACTGCCGCGTGCACCATTCTGATCGTCGTCTCGCTGGGTTTCGTCCATCCTTCCGAGAGCGGTGCCTGGTCCATCGACTGGATCATTCAGACCGTGACGGGGGAGAGCGTCGTCACCAAGGACACCAAGGTGTCTGGCTCGACTACGACTTCGGGCGAGGCCAGTTCCAAGGATTCCAAGTCATCGAATGACGCAAAAGATGAGTCCAAGCATTCTGATGAGTCCAAGTCCAAGGACGATTCCGAGTCTTCAAACAAGGAATCGGACAAGAACTCGGATAACAAGAAGTCCGAGGACCAGGACGGCAAGAAGTCTGGCGATAAATCCGCTGCCCAAAATACGGGAGCCGGTGATACTTCCAATGCGTCTGGCGGTGGCCAGTCGTCTGATGGAGCCTCATCCTCTAATGGTGGAAACGCCTCCTCGGGCGGCCAGAGCGGCTCGCAGGAGTCCAGCTACGTAACAGTGACGGTTTCGGTCACATCGAGCGCTGTGGGCAATCCTGTGTCTTCTGGTGGCACCTTTACCTTTAACGAAGGCGCTACCGTCTATGATGCCCTGTGCGCGCTGGGCCTTTCCGTTAACGCACATGGCTCGTCGTACGGCACGTATGTCTCCGCGATTGGTGGTTTGGCCGAGAAACAGCACGGTGGCACGAGCGGCTGGATGTACTCCGTCAACGGCACAACGCCCATGACGGCCTGCAGTAACTACGTTCTCTCCAATGGCGACAACGTGGTCTGGTATTACGTTACAGGCTAGGGACCTCGACATAGTGCGCCAGACGGGCGGTTCGGACAAACATCCGGGCCGCCCGTTTTTCATGCGAATGGGACTGGGTCGCCGGGTCTCTCGGCAAACAAAAAAACCGGTTGGAACGGGAATTCCAACCGGTTTTACATTCAAGCAAATAGTGAATCGACTACGACCGTGCGCCCTCGAGGAAGAAGCGGCGGCTGAAGTAGTTGTACCAGGTGACGAGGAACGTGGCGATGGCCTTCATGGCCTGGTAGCCGATGCTCAAAAACGTGACGCCCACAAACATGTACAGGTCGTTGAGGCCCAGGCCGATCACCGACAGGATGGTGAAGATCGTGAACTCGCGCTTGCGGCTCATGCCCTCGCGGTGGTCGAACACGTACTTCATGCTGAGCCAGTAGTTGACCACGACGGACGTGATGAACGAAACCGTGGTGCTCATCAAGAAGTCGAGGTGAAACAGCTCGACGAGCGCAATGAGCATACCCCAGTCGATGCCAAAGGAGACAAGACCCACGACAGCGAACTTGAGGAACTGCTTGGTATGAGGTTGTGCCAGTGCCTTGCGCACGTAATCACATCCAATGCGTTGATGAATCGAGCAGAGGATACTTTAGAGCTTTTGCAAGGGAAACGTAAGGTCCTTGCCAAGAACTATACGAACTCGCCAAATTTTCAAGAGCTAATCCGCAAACGTTGAAAACTTGCCCGTAAACGAGCAATGCCCGCGAACAACACGGCGCTCGACGCGCGTCATCCGTGGGCATTGTAAAGCTGTAAGGTTGCGAGTTACTTGGTCTCGTCGCCTTCCAGGAAGATCTTTCGGGTCACAAAGTTGTAGACCATGACAAGCGCGGTGGCGCAGATCTTGGCGATATTGGCCTCGAGTCCCAGGCCGGCGTTGAGTGTCAACACGATACCGTCGTTGAGTGCCAGGCCGATCACGGACAGCACGACAAAGATAATGAACTCGCGGCGGCGGCTTATGCCTTCCTTGTGCGCAAACACGTATTTCATGCTTGCGAGGTAGTTAAAGATGAGTGAGATGATAAAGCCGCTGGTGTTGGCGATTAGGATGTTAAGGCCCAGACCGTAGTGGAGCAGATTCATAATGCCAAAGTCGATGACCGTGGCAATGACGCCGACGACGCCAAACTTCATGATCTGCGCAAGGAGCTTTTGCATGGTACCTGCCTTATGGTGGCGCCGGGGCGCCGCGGGGATGACAAACTCAGCAAGTTTAGCCAATCCCCGCGGGTGGGGCTAGACGCGCTCCTCGATAGCACCGTTTCTATATGCATCGAGCAGCTGGCGCAGATCCTGGATCTGGCTGCGGATCTTGGCGCCGGTATCGGTGTCGCTCACCATGCGGCGGCGGTCGGCCTCGTCAAAGCGGTTGGTCTCGCTTTCGATGTCCACGTTGCGCGTGAGTGCCTCGGCAACGGTGGTAAAGGCCTGGTGCGACTTGAGGCGGCATCCTCGCGAGCTCGAGATAAGCGTGTAGCCGGCGATGCCCGTCTTGGGATGGTAAGCGCGGCAGAATCCGCCATCGATGACCAGCAGCTTGCCCTCGGCGCGGATGGGCTGCTCGCCCTTGGTGGTTTTAACGGGCGTGTGGCCGTTGATGATGTGACCGGTCGGTGAGCATGCCATGGGCGCGACGCCAAACTCGCGCATGATGTCGTCGCAGACCGAGGGCGACTTGGTAAGCGTAAAGTACGGGTCCATCGGCTCGACCCAGGTGCTCTTGTCGGCGATATAGGCGCGCTCAAAGGTACGCACCAGGCGTCCGCTGGCGGGTGAGTTAAAGCCAATCCACAGGTACCACATCCAGTCGAGAGCGTCGCGGTCGCCCACGCGCCAGGCGCGGCGGGCGATGTGGTCGCAAAAATCGAGATAATCGCGGCCAGCGTGCCAGGTGCCCAGGCAGTTCATGCTGCTAAAGGTGCCGTCTTCGTTGAGCGGCACGCAGCCGTGGAACAGCAGGTTGCCGTTGGCGACCTTGTACATCGAGCCGTGGGAATAGAGGAAATCGATATGGCGATGCAGGTGATCGGCGGTGACAAACTCGGACACGAGCTTGTCGATGATGTGCTGCTCCTGAGACGTGAGCGTATAGGGGTCCGCCGGGTCGACGGTGGGGAAGTCGTTGGTCGTGAGCGGCCACACGCTGCCGTCGGCGAGCGTGACCGTGCCGGTGCCGTGATCGATCTTGTCGAGTAACAGACGGTCGGTCATGTCGAACTCGGGATGGCGCTGGATAATCTGGCCCTCGAGCTTAAAGAGCAGGACGTTGATGGCCTTGATCAGTGGGGTGATGGACTCACCGGCGGTGTAGGTGGCATCGGCAAAGGCGACAAGCTCACGCAGCGAGATGCCGTAGTCGTTCTCCAGGATCTCGTAGTTGTCGTAGCGTAGGTTGTTGCGCAGCACCGTTGCGATGCAGGCGGGCTCACCGGCCGCAGCGCCCATCCACAGCAGGTCGTGGTTGCCCCACTGGATGTCGAGTGAATGGTAGGTGAGCAGGCGGTCCATAATCTTGGCAGCGCCGCCGCCGCGGTCGAAGATGTCGCCCACCAGGTGCAGGTGGTCGACGGCCAGGCGCTTGATGAGCGAGGCGAGCGACTCGATAAAGTCGTCGGCGCTGGCGGTCTCCAGAATGGACTCCACGATGCGCTCGTGATAACGCACGCGATAGTTGTTCTCGTCCGGATGCGTGTGCAGCAGCTCGTCGATGATGTAGGCGTAATCGCGTGGGATGGCCTTACGCACCTTGGAGCGCGTATAGCGGCTCGAAAGCGAGCGGGCGACCATGATGAGCTGGTCAAGCATCGTCCTGTACCAGGTGGGCGAGTCTTCGCGCCGGCTGCGGACCAGGTCGATCTTCTCGCGCGGGTAGTAGATGAGCGTGCACAGCTCGCCCTTTTCGTCAAAGGAAAGCGTGTCGCCAAAAATCTCGTCGACATGTTCGCGCACGACGCCCGAGCAGTTGTTGAGGATGTGCATAAAGGCTTCGTACTCGCCATGCACGTCGCTCATAAAATGCTCGGTGCCTTTGGGTAGGTTGAGGATGGCCGAGAGGTTGATAATTTCGGTAAATGCGGATTGTTCGGTGGGGAACTGTCTCGACAGCAGGCGCAGATACTTGAAGTCTTGCGGATTGCGATCGAATGCGACCATGAAACACCTTCCGATAGGGCTGGTAAAACTGATAAACAGTGTCAAACGTTTATCAGTATGCGCCGCTTTTGTTTCGATTGGGGATGGGCGGCCGAATTGTTAGCCGAACGGTTTGCTAAATCGATTTAGTGGAGGTAGATATGGCGGTTGAGTGGAGACGAAGCGGGTGATTTTGCCCACGTTGGCCCATGGCGGGGGATGGGGATGTTCATGATAAAGATATTGGATGCAAATGGTTCGCATTGGTAAATAGCGGACATTTGTATCGTATTTAGGCTTGCTGTGCGATAATTTGCGCAGCAATACTTAAGGAGCCTCATATGAGTGATTTTGTCCTGACCTGTGAATCTGCCGCCGATCGAACCCGTGAGTTCTTTGAATCGCGCAATATCCCCGTCGTGTGTTTTCATTACGAGATCGACGATGTTGTCTATACGGACGATCTGTATCAGTCGATTACGCCGGACGAGTTTTTTGCCCAGATATCCGCGGGCGCCATGCCCAAGACGTCTCAGGTGAGCGTGGGTGAGTACGAAGAGTTTTGGGAGCCGCTTGTTGCCGAGGGCAAAGACGTGCTGCACCTGACGTTGTCGTCGGGTATTTCGGGCACGTATGGATCGGCCTGCGTTGCGGCGCAGATGCTCGCGGATCGCTATCCCCAGGGCGGCAAGGTGCGCGTCATCGATTCGCTGGCAGCGTCTTCGGGCTTTGGCCTGCTGGCGGAATGTGCCGCCGACGTGCGCGATAGCGGGGCTTCACTCGACGAGACGGCCGCTTGGATCGAGGAGCATAAGCTCAACCTGCACCACTGGTTCTTCTCGACCGATCTGTCGAGCTACCTGCGCGGCGGTCGCATTTCGGCTGCGAGCGCGATCATCGGCACGGCGCTTAAGATTTGCCCACTTATGACGGTCGATTGCGAAGGTAAGCTGTCGCCACGTGAGAAGATTCGCACTAAGAAGCGCGCGATTTCCGAGATGGCTAAGACCATGATGGCACACGTGCAGGACGGTGCGGATTATTCGGGTAAGTGCATCATGTCGCACTCGGCGTGCCGCGAGGATGCCGAGGCAGTTGCGGCGCTGATTGAGGAACAGGTTCCGCAGCTTAAAGGCAAGATTGAGATCAATAACATCGGTACTCTGATTGGCTCGCATACCGGACCTGGTACGGTGGCGCTCTTCTTTATGGGCGACAAGCGCGTGGATTAATTTGCCCCATCACATCGCTGCATGATTGCTCAAACGAAAACGGCCCGCCTCACGTTTGTGGGGCGGGCCTTGCTGTTGGGGTTAGCGTTTCTTTCCTCGGAAGAAAAAGCCGTGCAGTGAGGGCTTGAGCCCGCGGTTGGCGCGACGCTCCTCGACGCGCTCGTGGATCGAAGCGACGCGCTCGATGACCTCGTCGGGAATCGGCACGTCGGGATTCATGTTCTCGACCTGGCTGACCTCGGCGGCGGAGACCTGGTCGATAATGGGCACATCGTCGTGCGAGATGACAGGTGTGGCGTCTTCCTTCATCTTGCGATAACGCTGCATCATGTCGGTCTGTAGCTGCTGTGCCGAAGGCGGCGTCCAGATGATGGCGTTGGCGCCGGCAGCGATGGTCTCGCGGATGCTCTCGGGCGTCTTGCCGCCCGGCGCGATGAGCGGCAGGTTGGGATAGTGCTCGCGCAGTTCACGCAGGACCTGCGGCGTGTTTTTGCCAGCGGCGATGTTAAGAATCTTGGCGCCGGCGCGCACCTTTGCGTGAGCATCGTCGTCGCAACGTACGACCGTGGCGATGACGGGGATGTCGGCGATGTTGGTGATGTGCTCGACCATCTCGGCGGTGGCGGGGGAGTTGACCACGCAGCCCGCCGCGCCCTGCATCTCGGAGACGGCTGCCATCTGAACGGAGCGCTTGCCGGTGGTGGTGCCACCGCCCACGCCTACGAAGACCGGGCACTCGGCGACGGTCAGCAGCGCCTGCGTAATGGCGGGCTGCGGCGTGAAGGGGTAAACGGCAAAGACGGCATCGGCGTTGGAGTTGCGGATGACCGCGACGTCGGTGGTGTAGATGAGCGATTTGATACGACGGCCGAAGAGCGTGAAGCCGCTGGCCTCCTCAATCTCGTCAGGCATGCGAAGGGCCGCCTTGCGCAGGCGCCCGTCGATGGGCAGCGGCTCCATGGGAAGCAGTCCGTTGGGGGTCACAGCTACCTGGGGTTCGGTGAACTCGTCTGCGAGCTCGACCTCGGAGAAATCGACCGAGGCGACAATGTCCTCGTGAACCTCGGCGGGCACATCGATGGGGGCTTGGTCGTTTGCCGCGGCAGGCGTGTCGAAAGAGCTGGTGCCGACGAAGGCGTCGACGCGCTCATTTAGATCGTTGAGGGTATCCATGGAAGCTCGATTCTATGTGATGACGGCCGGCGCGATGCAGCCGGAATTGCGAATGCTAAACCGTTTGACGAGTTGATTTTTCCCCGCCGCGTCCTCCGTTAGACCGAAGGGCGGCGAACGTGAAGGAGCTGTGGTGGCGGTGATCGGGGTGCTATCTTGAAAGTCCCGTTTAAAAGAGAGGTGACGCGGTATGGAATTTTCGGCAATGTTGGGCTCGATTGGCCTATGCGTGGGCGCAATCGTAGCCGCCGCGGTCATCTACTTTGTGGTCACGGCCATTAAGGGCAAAAGGGCCGAACGCAAGGAGCGCACGATGCTTAAACAGCATCGCGACCAGCAGGGCAAACGCGCACAGAGATAGCTTGTTGAGTTTTGGATCCGTGCGCTAGCTGCGTTTTCGGATCAGGGCAATGTAGAAGCCCTCAAAGTCGCGGCTAGGCGGAATGGTCAGCGTGCCGGGCATACCGTTGGCGACGGACGAGACGTGGCTGGCGGCGATGGCCTCGGTGAGGGCGTTGCACTCGATGCGTGGCTCTTCGCCAACTTCCTGAGCACGGCGCGTTTCACTTTCGCTCGGCGTGCCGTCGAGGGGGATAAGCTCGCAATCCATGTGCTTGTCGAGGGCCTCTTGCAGGGCGTCCTCGTTTTCCTGCGGCAAGATCGAACAAGTCGAATAGACGAGCGTGCCGCCCGGTTTAAGGGCTCCCATGGCGCGGTCCAGAAGTGCTCGCTGCGAGCGGGCACACTTGCTCAGCAGCTGCTCGGTCAGGCCGCGCAGGCTTTTCTCGTTGCCGCTGATGACGGTGCCCGTGCCGGTGCAGGGGGCGTCGAGCAGGATGCGGTCAAAGCGGAAGAACTCGTCGAGCTCGCGTGCGTCGATGCGCATGACGGGCACGTTTTTTGCGCCTTGGCGGTGGAGGTTGGCTTCGAGCTTCTCGGCGCGGGGAATGCTCATCTCGCAGGCGGTAAGGTGCGCCTGCCCCTGCGTGAGGGCGGCGATCTGCGTCGTCTTGCCACCGGGGGCTGCGCACATGTCCAGGATGTCCTCGCCTGCCTGTGCGCCCAGGACCAGCGGCGGCATCATGGACGACAGGCTCTGCAGGTAGATTTTGCCGTCGCGGTAGATGTCGAGATCCCACAGATCGGAAACCTGGGCCTCGGGCAGGATAAAGGCGTCCGGGTACCAGGCGACAGCGTTGTGGGCGATGCCGGCGGCATCGAGCGCCGCAGCGATGTCCTCGGCGGTTGCCTTGAGCGTGTTGGCGCGCAGCGTGACCGGGCGTGTGGCCGCGGCGCCGAAGCCCTCGATCATGAGCTCGGCATCGGCGGGCGCATAGGCGCCGGCGACCGTGTCGACCATAAAGCGCGGCAGGTCGGCGGCGCAAGGAAGGGCGGCAAGCTGGTCGGAAAGCTCGGTGGCGGCAAACTGCCTGAGCTTGAGCTCGGCCTTGACCTGCTTTTTCTGCTTACGACGACGCGGCTTGGACATCCGTCTTTCCTTCCCATTCCATTACATGTCGAGTGTTTAGTACTGGCTCTCGTGCTTGCTAAAGAAGTCGAAGCGCTGGGGCAGCGGCTTTACGCGGTGCTCGCCGGGCTTCTCGCCCAAGCTCTCCACAAACTCATCCGTGGAGGCGAAGATGTTATCCCAGCTAAAGAAGGCGACCGGGTCGATGTCGAAGTACTCGCAGATGAGCTCGCAGCCGGCAGGGACGATGCCGTGCATGAGCACGGTCACCACGCGCAGCTCGGTAAAGGCGTCGACGAGCGCCTGCGTCATTGCGGCGTTTGCCTCGTTACCCTCGAGCTTGTTGGCGGCCTTGGAAGCGTCGCTCCAGCGCTTGTTGGCGGCGCGCAGGTAGTCGTCGCACACGGCAAGCGCGCGGTGCGTCTCGAACTTGTACATAGCCTGCTCAAAGGCGAGAGCTGCCTGCTCGGCGGCTTCGACCACGGTGTCAGAAGCGGCACCGGCGGGGATGCAGCCGTTGCGGTAGGGGCTCTCGTCGCCTTCCTTGACGGCGACGCCGTAGAAGCAGCTGCGGGCCAGACGGTTGAACACGCCGGTCAGCAGCGCGCTCTCCTTAAGGGCCGGGTCGATAACGCGCTTGTCGTCGCAGGCGCGTACCTCGTTGCCGTCCTTGTCCTTGCCGGTCACACGCGTGTCGTATGCCTTGGGGCTAAAGCTCACCGGCTTTTCGGATAGGCCGAGCGACAGCCAGTGCGCGCGCATCTGCTCGCAGGTATAGTGGTTGAGCAGGTCGTCTGCCGGCGGGGGAGGCGTCTGCGAGGACGAGCTGGCCTTTTTGCCCATGTAGAGCAGGTGGTAGCAGGCGCTGACGGTGCTCTGCGTGAGGTCCCAGCCCAGGGCCTCCCACATGGCGGTCTGCGCGATGCAGTAGAAATAGATGTTGTCCTGACCGATGAACTGGTAAATCTGAGCGTCGTCAGAGCACCACCAGTCGCGCCAGTCGAGCGAGCTGTGCTGGTAGGTGGGTGCGGGCACCTGCGTGGAGTCGGCGGCGGGCTCGCCCATGAGGGCGGCATCCTGGGCGGCGACGCCCTCGGTCACGCCGGCGGCCTTGGCATCGCGCGCGAGCACGGTACGCGTATAGCTGATGGGCGCCCACAGGCTCTCGGGCCAGCACCAGCAGGTGACGTCGGAGACGCCATCGACCTCGGGCACCGGAACGCCCCAGTCGATGTTGCCGGTGATGCGGAAGGGCACGAGTGCCTTGCCGCTGCGGAAGCGCACGCCACCGTTGGCGAGCACCGCGTGGGCGTCGTCGCGCTCCTTCCAGCTGGGGAAGGTGACGGTAAAGCTGCTCTTGTTGCCCTCGGGCTCCAGCACGGTGTGCTCGGGGAGCTGGTCCTCGACGGCATCGAAGGCCTCGCGGAACTTGTTCTGGATGTAGAGCTGAGCCGGCAGCAGCCACTCCTCCATGGTCTTGGAGACCACGGAGCGAACCTGCGGGTTCTGGGCGAGCTTGGCGGTGTAGGTCTTCATAAAGTCGAGGTAGGCCGGCAGGTCAAAGTAGAGATTGTCGACCGGGCGCAGCTCGGGCACCTCGCCGGTGAGCTGGCTCTTGGGCGCGATGAGCTCCTCGGGCTCAAACTGGTGGCCCAGATCGCACTCGTCGGCATAAGCCTTCTCGGACTTGCAGCCCTGGATGGGGCAGCGGCCGATGACCTGGCGGCCGTTGAGGAACGTGCCGGCCTTGGCATCGTAGAACTGCAGCGTGGAGCGCTTGGAGATGGTGCCCTGCTCGTGCAGGCGCTCGATAATCTCGGCAGTCACCTCGTTGTGGATCTGGGCCGCCGGCTCAAGGCCCGAGCCGCCGTAGATGTCGCAGCTGATGTTGTAGTTGTTGAGGGTCGCGGCCTGGCGGGAGTGATTGGACTCGACATACTCGCCGATGGACTTGTCGTAGCCCTCGTTCTCCTTGAGCTTGCGGTAGCTCTCCATGATGGGCGAACCGTAGCAGTCGGTGCCCGAGGTGAAGATGACGTTTTCGCGGCCCAGGCGGTCGCGCAGGAAGCGGGCGAAGAAGTCGGCCGGGACAAAGACGCCGCCGACGTGGCCAAAGTGCAGACCCTTGTTGCCGTAGGGCTCGCCGGCGGTAACGATGGCGCGGCGCGGCCAGCTGGGACGGTCGTTCATGGAGTATTTGGATGCCATGGGACTCCTTCGCATATAGGTAAGAGCGCGGCCGGGCACGGGGTTCGGCGGCGCGGTGGTCAATTCGTGCATATCGTTCGACATTATCGCACATGCGGGCGGGTGCGTGGCAGGGGCGCTATCCTAAGATGCTATGAATGAGATTTCCAACATACATGCGTTTGAGGACGAGGATTTTCTACACGCTTGCTTCGTGTGGGGGATGGCCGTGATCGCGGTGTTTGCCGTGTGCCTGGTGCCGGTGTTTATGCTGTTGGGCGGGCCTGCGGACTTGGACGCGGCTGAGGCGGGCGGCTGGATGGCTGTCGTGGGCTGGATAGTCGGCTTGGCTGCGGTCTCAATGGCATCGTTTGCCGTGCACGAGCTGGTGCATGCGGTGTTTTTTAAGCTGCTGGCGCCTGCGGGCGCGCAGGTGACCTTTGGGGCGAATCGCGAGACGGCGATGATCTATGCCTGCGCCGAGGGCGTTGTGTATTCGCGCCGGCGGTACATGGCGGTTTGCCTGGCGCCGACGGTTGTTGTGACGACAGCATTTGCCCTGGGGTTTGCGTTCTCGGACTATCCGCTGCTGTGCTACCTGGCGGCTGGTCTGCACTTGTCGGGCTGTGTGGGTGATTGGTATTACGTGCGGACCATTCTGCGCGACCGCCGCATCGTCGCCTGCGAGGATACGTCCTTTGGCGTGCGCTTTTTCGCAAAGTAGTCTTTTTGGGACGGGGCTATTTTAGCTGCCATGATGTCGGGGTGAGTTTTCTGGGACGGGGATGTCGATGAAGTCGTTGTTGCTGCATGCGTGCTGTGCACCATGCTCGCTTGAGCCGGTTCGCCTGCTGCGCGAGGAGGGGTTTGAGCCCACGATTTGCTGGACCAATCCCAATATTCAACCGCGCGATGAATGGCGGCGGCGTCTGGACGAGCTGCGCCGGTGGTGTGCCGATGGCGACATCGAGCTCATCGAGGCGGGGGAGGACCGCGAGCGCTGGGAGGCCGGCGTGGCCCCGCTGGGTGCCGATCGGCCCCGTCGCTGTCGCTCGTGCTATGCCTTGCGCTTGGCCGAGGCATGCCGCGTTGCCCAGGAGCGCAGGTTTGAATATGTGGGTACGACGCTCGCCGTCTCGCCGTATCAGCTGTTCGACACCTGCAATGACGTGCTTGAGCGTTTGGCGGCCGCCCATGGGCTCACCCCGGTGATTCGCGATTTTCGCCCGTATTATCCCGAGGCTACGCGCCGTTCGCGCGAACTGGGCATGTATCGACAGAACTACTGCGGCTGCCGCTTTTCTGCTGTCGAGGCGGCCATGGACCGCGCCCGCATCCGCGACGAGCGCAAAGCCGCCAAAAAGTAGTTCGTTTGGGACGTCAGCCTGCTAGGATGTAGAGCGGACTTTAGCTATATAAGGAGTATCCGACGTGTCTATGCGTACCGATGATTTTGACTACAACCTTCCTGAGGAACTGATTGCCCAGGCTCCTGCCGAGCCGCGCGACTCCTGCCGCCTGCTGGTGGTGGATCGCAAAGGCTCCCAGGCGGGGAAGCCGCTGGAGCACGGCGGTACCGTTGAGCACCGCATCTTCCGCGACATCATCGACTATATCGAGCCGGGCGATGTGCTCGTCATCAACAAGACGCGTGTGATGCCGGCCCGCCTGATCGGTCGCAAAGCCGGCTCGGGTGGCGTGGTCGAGACGCTGCTGCTCAAGCGCCGTGAGGATGTTGACCCGCTGGGCCACGTTTGGGAGTGCCTGGTCAAGCCGGGTAAGCGCCTGAAGCCCGGTGCTCAGATTGAGTATCGCGCCGGTGGCGCCCATGCGCCCGAGGGGGCTCCCGTGGTGCTGACGGCCGAGGTCATCGACTTTGTCACCGATAGCCGCGGAGGCCGTCTGGTGCGCTTTGAGCCGGCCGGCTGCAATGCCGCCGGCGAGCCGCGCACGCTCGACGAGGCCATTCATGCTGCCGGTCACGTGCCGCTGCCGCCCTACATTACCGATTACGAGGGCGATCCCGAGAAGTACCAGACCGTCTACGCCATGAAGGAGGAGCACTCGGCTGCCGCTCCCACGGCGGGTCTGCACTTTACGCCCGAGCTTATGGCTGCCATCGAGGCCAAGGGTGCCAAGTTTGCCGCCGTCGAACTCGAGGTGGGCATCGATACCTTCCGTCTGGTGGAGGAGGACGACCCCACGCAGCACGTGATGCACACCGAGCGCTACCACGTGTCGCAGGAGGTTGTCGACGCCGTGCATAAGGCTAAGGCCGAGGGACACCGCGTGATTGCTGTCGGTACCACCGCAGTGCGCTCGCTCGAGAGCGCCTTTGACGCTGAGGCACCGGTGTCCGATCCGGCCGTGACGGCGCGCTATTTTGAGGGCCGCGAGGACGGGGCCGATACACTTGGCCGCGGTGACATCGTGGTGCGCGAGAACGCCACGACGCAGCTCTACCTCATGCCCGGATCGACCTATCACGTGGTCGACGCGCTGATCACAAACTTCCACGTGCCGCGCTCCACGCTCATGATGCTCGTGAGCGCGCTTGCCACCCGCGACCAGATCATGGATGCCTACGCCGCTGCTATCGAAGAGCGCTACCGCTTCTTCAGCTTTGGCGACGCCATGCTCATTTTGTAGGTTACGGCGTTTTCCAAACGCCGTAACCGGCCGACGCTGCGCGGGCCGCATTTGGACAATCTGACGTTCAACTTCAAGGGCGCGACCAGAAGGTCAGCGCCCTTTCGTTTCACGTCACCTTGTCTCAAATGCGACCCGCTCGCTGTCGTTGCCAAAACACCGGCATTTCTTTGGTTGTCAAGAGGATGCCGCTCTAGCGGGTTTTCGCTGTCCGCGCCAAAACATCGGCGTCGCCTTTGTTGGCACTTGGGGACGTTCCTTATGTGCCGGCACCTGGGGACAGTCCTTGTAATCGTTGGGGAGTGGTTACTTGCTCGCGAACAGCCAGATCAAGATGATCACGAGAACTACGGCAACGATGCAGACGATGGCGCCGGTGAATTTGATGCGTGAGTCGCGGGTGCGCTCTCGTACGTCGTCTTCGGCGGCCTCGAGCTGGTCGACTTCTTGCTCGGTCTTGGCGTGTTCGGCTTTGTCTCGGGCCAAGGATCCTGCAAGCGACTCAGTGATTTCTGGGTGGTCGTGCACCTCGGTCGCCTGTTCGATGATCGACTGTGCATGTGCGGCATCTGCTTGGGCGTTGGCGATGGTCTGCTCCTGCTCGCGGCGTGCCTTGTCCTCCGCGGCGATCTTCTCGCGCAGTTCGCGCTGATGAGTCGCGGCGGCGGTCTTCGCCGTCTGCAGCTCGTCGCGCGCGGCATCGGCTTCGGTCGTCACGGCTTGGTGCGCGCGTTTTGCGTCGGCGATAGGGGCTTGAGCCTGCTCGACGGCCTGCTCGGCTGCGGCAAGCGAGTGCTCAAGGTCGGCGGTGATGCGCGGGACATCTTCTTCGGCTTTACGCAGGGCATCTGCCGTGTCGGAAATCTGCATCGAGAGCTCGCTGGTGCGCACCGTATAGTTGGCGGGATTTGCCGAGGGATTGCGTTGCAGCTCGGCATACTCATGACGCAGCGTCTCGAGCTGGGCGCGCGTGGCGTCGACGGTTTGTTGTGCGGCGGCAATGCCGGCGTCTCGCTCTGCCTTCACCTTGTCGCGGATGCGCTTGGAATCCTCAAGACGTCGAACGAGGCGGTTGCCGGTCTCGCGTGAGCTCGCCTCGCGGGCCTCCACGGCGTCGAGCGCGGCCTTCAGGCGGAGCTCAGTCGCGTCATCCTCTGTCTTCATTTGTTCGAGCTGACCCTTGAGCTCTGTCGCTTTGGAGGCGTGGGCATCACGGTCAATCTCGGCGGCCGCTGCAGTCTTTTGGGCCGTGGCAATCGCCTGGCGCTGGTCGGCGACGATCTGGTCGTAGCGGCCTGCGATATCCTGGCGCGTCTCGAGTTCCTCGGCCTGATCGGCAATGCGCTGCTCAAGTTCGGCCAGGTGGGCGCGGCCATCGGCAAGTGCCTTTTTCGCGGCGTTCATCTCGCGCATGGCCGAGGCGCCCTGGGCGATAAAGGTGCCCACGGCGTTCGCAGTGTTCGAGACAGCGGTCCCCAGATCGCGGCTCGCGGCGGGGGAGTGCGGGGCAGTCGGGCGAGCGGTGTCGGCAGCGTCCGTATCGGCAGCCTGCGGCACGGCGATATTGCCGGTACCGCCCTCGATCACAGAAAAGCCTGCTGCGTGCGGGTCGACCGCATCGGCGCCAATCGTGGGATGCTCGAGCTGCAGAAACGAGGGCATGGTGCTGCCCTGGTCGGCAACCGGAGTCTCGCCGGGTACGAAGGTCGAGGCTGCCTCGGCGGCCTCCTCTTCCTCGGCGTCAACGTCAGCGTCGGCCACGGCGTCTTTCATCGCTTTGACGGCATCCATCATGGAGTCCATGACGGCGTCGAGCTCTTCTTCCGAAGATACCTCGATGGGGCCTGCTGCTTGCGGGGCGTTCTCAGTCTTGGGCTCGGTATCGCTCGGGTCCGGCTGCTCTAGCTGCTCTTCTTTATCTTGCTCTGCGGTGACATTTGCGTCTGCGGCCTCGTCTGCGGCGGCAGGAGCCTCCTCGACAGCGGCATCAATGCCGCCATCGCTGCTGGCAGAAGTGTCGCAGCCGTCGATGGCGTCTGCGGAATGATCAATATGCTGCTGAGTCTGGGGGTCCAGCTCGTCTGTCATAGGCATGCGCTCCTCATCGTTGTTTGTCACCCTATGATAAAGTCTCGCGCCGACATCCCACGCGCCGCAGCAAAGTTTCAAAACGTGTTCGATAGCTCATTTGGATGACAAAAATTCGGCCTCTTTATCCGGTTCGTGCTTGACATCCCCTTCGCCGAATAACGTTGTGCCGTTCGCCTGCTGCGGTCTTTATTTTTCACTTGAACACGTTAAAGTTGCATTTCAGCTTTTGGCGCGTGAATTTGGGTGCGCGCAGTCGGCGGGCGTGCCCGTCGTGATTTGAAAGGACTTTCTTATGGGACTTTTCACTGGCAAGACCGTGATTATCACCGGCGGCGGCAAGGCTACGCTTAAGGACGGCTCCGCTGGCTCCATCGGCTACGGCATCGATATCGCTTTTGCCAAGGAGGGCGCAAACCTCGTCATTACCGGCCGCAACGTCGCCAAGCTCGAGGCTGCCAAGGAGTCTCTCGAGGCGGGGTACGGCGTTAAGGTTCTGCCTGTTCAGGCCGATGTCTCGGCTGGTCAGGACAACGAAGCCGTCGTCCAGAACGTCATCGACAAAGCGATTGAGGAGTTCGGTCGCATCGACGCCGTCGTCAACAACGCTCAGGCCAGCGCCTCGGGCGTGACCATTGCCGATCACACCATGGACCAGTTTGACCTGGCCATTTACTCTGGCCTGTATGCCACCTACCTGTACATGCAGAAGGCCTATCCGCACCTGAAGGAGACCAAGGGCTCCGTGGTCAACTTTGCTTCGGGCGCCGGCCTGTTTGGCAACTACGGCCAGTGCAGCTATGCCGCTGCCAAGGAGGGCATCCGCGGCCTGACTCGCGTCGCCGCCAACGAGTGGGGCAAGGACGGCATCAACGTCAACATCGTTTGCCCGCTTGCCTGGACTGCTGCGCTCGAGAACTTCCAGGATGCCTATCCCGAGGCGTTCAAGGCCAACGTCCACATGCCGCCGGCGGGCCACTACGGCGACGTCGAGAAGGAGATCGGCCGCGTGGTCGTTCAGCTCTGCGGCCCCGACTTTAAGTACATGAACGGCGAGACCGTCACCCTCGAGGGCGGCATGGGCCAGCGTCCTTAGGTGTTCCGCCGTTCTACCGAACGGCGGACCGGCCGACGCTGCGCGGTCACCAGAGCGACAACTTGTCATTCAAAGAGGGCGGCATGACCAGAAGGTCTATGCCGCCCTCTTTTCATGCCAATTTGTTCGCCCTGGCGACCGCTCGCTGATGTTGTCAGAGCATCGGCGTTACCAGAGCATCGGCGTTGTCGGCAGTTGGGGACAGTCCCTAAGTGCCGGCAGATTGGGACACTCCTTTGCAAGATGGCGCTGAAGGCTGTCCCCAACGTCTAGTCGTTTAAGAACGTCCCCAACGACTAGCGCGGGAACCTGATCCTAATGCACTAGTTTCTGTCGAGTCGGTGCTTCTTGCGGGTTGCCCGTATAATGGTTTGCGTATGAGCCGCAACCAAGGAGTTCCAGTTTATGGACCAGAGCCTTTTTAAATTCGACCTGATCGCCGAGGATCCGACCACACATGCGCGTGCCGGCGTGCTGCACACCCCGCACGGCGACATCGAGACACCGATCTTCATGCCCGTGGGCACCAAGGCAAACGTCAAGGGTATTCCTACCGAGACCGTCAAGCAGCTCGGTGCGCAGATCGTGCTCGCCAATACCTATCACCTGTCCATGCGCCCCGGCGAGGACACCATCGCCGAGCTGGGCGGACTGCATAAGTTCATGAACTGGCACGGCCCCATCCTCACCGACTCGGGCGGATTCCAGGTCTTTAGCCATAACGACGCCGTCAAGCTCACCGACGAGGGCGTGCGCTTTATCGTCAACGACTACGACGGTCGCCACGTGTTCTGGACGCCCGAGGACAACATGGAAATCGCCATGAAGCTCGGTTCCGACATTTGCATGCAGCTCGACCAGTGCCCCGGCTATCCCGCCACGCGTGCCTACGTCGAGCGCGCCGTGGAGCTGTCGAGTATGTGGGCCGAGCGCTGCTACAAGGCCCACACCCGTGATGACCAGGCACTCTTTGGCATCGTCCAGGGTGGCATGCATCTGGATCTGCGCCTGCGATCGCTGCGCCACCTGGAGGAGTGCGGTGACTTCCCCGGTTACGGCATCGGCGGCTACTCGGTGGGCGAGGACCACGAGACCATGTTCGAGACACTGGCGCCGCTGGTTTCCGAGTATATGCCTAAGCACAAGCCGCGCTACCTCATGGGCGTCGGCAACCCTACCACGCTCGTGCGCGGCGTTGGCGTGGGCATCGACATGTTCGACTGCGTGCTGCCGACGCGCACCGGCCGCATGGGTACGGCGTTCTCCAGTGAAGGTCGCCTTAACTTCCGCAACGCGCGCTTTGCGCACGACGACGGCCCCATCGATCCCACCTGCACCTGCCCGGTGTGCACGGGCGGCTACAGCCGCGCGCTCATCCGTCACATGGTCACGCAGAAGGAGATGCTCGGCGGTATTCTGCTGTCGATGCACAACATCTACTACCTGCTCAATCTTATGAAGCAGGCGCGTCAGGCCATTATCGAGGGCCGCTACGGTGCGTTCGTGAACGACTGGATGAACAGCCCTGCGGCGGTGGATTACTAAGAGCGGCGCGGGCGCTTGCAGAGCGCGGGCAACGGCAAGGGGCGAGCGCCGGCCGGTCATCACGTTCGCTAACACTGTCTGCGCGACCGATGACCGATAGCTTGCAAGCACTTGATGCATCGTGGGTACCATACCGAATAGTTGATGTTCGGGCGGATGTTTGGCGCATGGCGTCGACCCCGCCCGTTTTTCTTTTTCTCGATAGGAGTATCCCATGATTAAGAATGAGAACGTCGAGGGCGAGCCAGCCTACGACGAGACGTACCGCCGCGGCCCCGTGGTCATGCGCGGTCCCATGATTCCCAAGGACAACACCTACGCCAACCTGCTGGCGCCCGAGGACTCGACCGACTGGCTGCATGCTGATCCGTGGCGCGTGCTGCGCATCCAGGCAGAGTTTGTCGATGGTTTTGGCGCGCTTGCCGAGCTTGGTCCTGCGGTGACCATCTTCGGTAGCGCCCGCACGCCCAAGACCGATCCGCTCTACAAGGCGGCGCGTACCGTCGGACGCAAGATCGCGCAACGTGGCGTGGCGGTCATCACCGGCGGCGGCCCCGGCATCATGGAAGCGGCCAACAGGGGAGCGGCAAGTGTCAACGGCAAGTCGGTCGGCTTGGGTATCGAGCTGCCGCACGAGCACGGGCTCAACAAATACGTGAACCTTGGCATGGACTTCCGTTACTTCTTTGTGCGCAAGACCATGTTCGTCAAATCCAGCTCGGGCGCCATCGTGTTTCCTGGTGGCTTTGGTACGCTCGACGAGATGTTCGAGGTGCTCACGCTGGTACAGACGCACAAGGTCAAGCGCATGCCGCTCGTTTTGGTGGGAACCGAGTACTGGCAGGGCCTGTTCGACTGGCTCAACGGCCCGGTGATGGACGCCGGTATGATTAGCCCGCTCGATCCGGAGCTGGTGCACATCACTGACGACTTCAACGAGGCCGTCGACATTGCGCTCGGCGGGTTGATGTAGAGCAATCGTGCCCACAGCGACATGAATATGCATGGCAATCTGATGCTATCTAACGTCAGGTTGACATTTATATTGGGTATACTGACGTAAAAGACGAGGGCGAGGAGGTCGCGTATGTCTACTGCAACGGTTAAGCCTACGACGGTTCGCATCGAAGAGGGGCTCAAGGAGCAGGCGACTGAGTTCTTGGATTCGGTCGGCCTCAGCCTCAATTCCTATCTCAATCTTGCCGTTCGGCAGCTTGTAAATCAGCGAAAGATTCCTTTTGAGATTGTAGGAAGGGCGGAGGTGCCTAACGAGGCGACGAGGCGTGCCATGGTGATCGCCGAGGCTCATGAGTTGGGGATTTTGCCGGACGATAGCCCGTCATTCAACAACGCTGATGAGCTTATGACATTCCTCGATGAGGAATAGCGATGTTCGAGATTAAAGTCGAGGCTCAATTTAAGGCGGACTACAAACGAACGATGCGCATGCATCCGCAGCTAAAGAGTGAGTTTAAGGCGGCAGTCGCAGAGCTTGCAGCTCACGGCTTGCTTCCCGCGGAATATGGCGCCCATGAGCTTTCAAACCCGGGCGGAAACTACAACGGCCACATCGATTTCCACCTATCCGATGGCTTGGTCGACGTGGTCGTTCTCTACTTACCGCATAAGACTAATCCTGTGATCCGGCTGGTCAGAATGGGCTCGCATGAGGAGCTGTTCCAGGGCCCGCAGGGCTGATTGCCGATTTCTAAGTTGCGGTGGAATAGGGATTGATTGACGGCTAATAAGTCAAAAACAGTCCCTATTTAACCGCAACTGCTGGGGGTACCCCGTTCGTCGCCGCGGCCTCCGGTTCCACTTTTCGCTGAATTTCGCTCAAAAGCTCGGCTGCGACTTCGCTGCTTTTGAAACGAATGCTGCAGTCTTCTTTCTTTGGGAAAGCCAGCAACGGAATAGCTCCGTACCAGACAGTTTCCTCGTCAATCACTGATGCGCACAGGCGTCCTTCGGCTTTGATGAGA
This sequence comes from Collinsella sp. OM08-14AT, assembly GCF_003438115.1. Taxonomy (NCBI): domain Bacteria; kingdom Bacillati; phylum Actinomycetota; class Coriobacteriia; order Coriobacteriales; family Coriobacteriaceae; genus Collinsella; species Collinsella sp. OM08-14AT. The sequence goes on along the minus strand of NZ_QSTE01000013.1, from coordinate 14,549 downwards.
TAGTTGACGTTCATCTCGGCAAAAATCGCTTTCACGTCATCGCGTGGAGTTGAAGCAATAGAAATCTCAAGGGCAATTCCACGGGTAGCGGCATCCGCGAGTGCAGCGGCGAGCTTTTCAAGGCATGCGGCGGACGCGTAGGGTGCGGCAATAAAAATGCTTTTCGATGCGTTCTCGATGTCATTCGCTAAAGCCTCCACGGCTCTTGCCGACCTAACGAGGATATTTCGATCGTCCTGTCTGTTGTCGTTTGCCGCAAAGACTTTATATCCCAGCTTGGCGTAGGTCTTGAGCCTCTTTTGGTACATGCGCGCGAACATGGGTATCGACAGGTCAACATAGTCGAATATCTCAACCCGCTGTTTGCCCTCGTGGCTTCTGTGTAGCCTACCTGCCTGCTGCGTTATGCTGCCGTCCCAAGATATTGGAGTGGCAATGAGCAAAGTGTCAAGGTAAGACAGGTCGAAGCCCTCGCCCAGAAGACTTTCAGTTGCGACGATGATTCGATGCTCATGCTCAAAGCTGGGAAGACTCTTCAGTATTGCTTTTCTTTCTTTGGCGTCGATTTCTCCGGTTAAGAGTATGGGTTCGTGTCCACGGCTTTGAAGTAGCCTGCATAGCTCTTCGGCATGCTTTTTTCTTTTAGATAGCACAAGCGGATGCCGGCCGTTTGATGCGGCCTCGAGGGCGTCCTCGATAATTGCTTCGTTTCTCGCGGCGTGTACACACAGGAGATCGAGAATTTGGTTAAAGGATGCTCCTGGTTCGTAGGTGGGTAATCGAATTCCGGTGAAACGCGGTCTAACAATGCGCTGAATCCCCTGCTGGATTGCTTGCGTTTTTGGATCGACGACATAGCGAACCGGGCCGCAGAGCATCGAGAGTGCCCGCGTGAGTCCGTCCGAACGCTCGGGCGTTGCGGAAAGGCCATATACATATTTGGCAGGAGCGGACTTGAGGACAAGCTCAAGCTGTGGCGCGGCCGCATGGTGGCATTCGTCACAGATGATGAGACTGTAATCGCGAACAAACTCCTTGGCTAATGACTCGCCGGTTTGGGGATCCTTGCCGGATAGCGACTGGAATGAAGCAATGTCGATGAGACGGCTTATGGCGGTCTTGCCTCCTCCGATTTGCCCAATGAGCGGAGGCTGTCTTTTGCTGATTCGTCCCTTTGGGGTTCGGACGGGCTCTCTGTTGTCCGTGATGTCGAGAAATCGTTCGAGTTGGGATTTCCATTGGGCAATGAGCGCAGTTTTAGGAACGATGACGAGCGTTGGAAGACCAATGGCAGCAATAAGATAAGCTCCGATGACGGTTTTGCCGAACCCCGTCGGTGCGGACATGATCCCGTCTTCATAGCCGAGCATCTGTTCAGCGACAATTTGTTGTTCAGGGCGAAGAGTCCCTTTAAATGCCATCACAATTGGATTGCTCGACTTGCGTTTGTCTGAATAGTGGGCAGAAACGCCGGCTTCTTGAAGCAGCCGCTCAAGTTGAACCTTGCAGCCTCTGGGAATCGCGACGTAGCCATCTCTAAGTTCGCTGAGGTCTATGAACCGCGGTTTGCCGAATACCGATTGATGCATAGATTGTGCGCGGAAGAATTCTGGGTTGGCAAATGTTGCAAGCCTGCGGACTTCCATTTGAGCTGCGGGACTCAGAGATTTTTCGGGGATATAGAGCATATCGGCCTGCGTGACGGACAGCGATGACGGGAAGTCCCGCGGTGTGAGCGGGAGCCGCTTTCGCAGTCTCTGGGAATGTGGCACACCGGTGTTTGCCGCCGCAACAGCTGCTATTCCATGTGACCTATTTTCGATGCTCTCGATCAGATTTTGCACCGTCACGCGCGGGATTAACTGGATTTGCGAAAGGTAAAGCCATTGATCGGGAAAGGGCTCAAATTGCTCGTCAACAAATACGCTGTTCCCTTTTCGCTGCGCTTTTCCTTGAAAAGGCAGCGCTATGAGATTTCCAAAGCCGCCCTCAGGAATGGTGGACTGCGCGGGCAGCATTCGGTCAAATGCTTTGAAGGTGATTGTCTTGTTCAGTATCGCCGCTTCGGTGATAAGGCCGCTTCCAAAATCTCGTGCGGTCTTTGCGCTGACGAGCTCTAGGAAGAAAAACCAGACATGTGCGCCGTCGCCCGATCTCGATCGCTCGACTGCGACATCGATTCCGTGGCTTTTTGCGACATGTCGAATGGCATTCGTCGCTTCTTTCCAATCGGCTCCGTCAAAATCGATGACCAGGACTTTCGTGTTACTGTCTTTATCGAGCACATATTGGCCTATAACGTCTCGAAGCCTATCGTCATTGCCTCTGAAATGGGCGATGATCGCGGCATCGCTCAACTCGGGGAAGACGCGGCTGCTGCATTCCGTGCATTTGACTCTCTGGTGGCTTGCTTTGGGGCAAATGCCTGACTTCCACTCATTTGCGCAGACGGGCGTATAGCCGATTCCTCCGTCTTTTCTGCGGTACCCATGAGCGTAGACATCTTTGCGGCCAGAAAAGAGATTGCGGAAGAGCTCGAGTTTGTCGCGCGCTGGGCTCGCACTGGTGACGATACCCTCGACCTGCGCCCGTCTATCGAAAGATGTGCCAGCTTTCTCCCATTCTTCCAGCGTTGTATAACGGATGTCTGGACCGTTGCCGCAGATGACGATTTGGCTGTGCGGCTCCGATACATGGGCGACGGTTTTCTTGAATTGGAATAGCGTACCCCCGATGAGGGCGTATTGATGCGTGACGGTGCTCATGTAAATGCCGTTCTTGTCGGAGTTCATTGAAATGAGGGTACGTTATTTTGATTTTTAAGGGACTCGACTCTGATTTTGGTTCGGTGATAGCGGAGTACAGCTCCGTGAGTGGTGTTTGGCTGATGTCAAAATGTGCGGTAGCTGTTGCTGAATGGGTTTTGGCGGCCATGAGGTGGGCTGGAGGCGCAGGAAACTATCCTCGAATAGACCCTGTGGGCAAAAAATGGCAAATATGAGTACTGTGGTTTGAGCGGTAACATATCATCTGGAAAGTATTTAAGACCAATCGATTCGGATTGGATATAATCAACCCTCTAAACATGGCGATTCGGGACTTTATGACGCTCGGAATTGGCGGAAGATGGCAAATTCAGCCAGATTTCGCTGTTACTAAACTGGTAACAGTACTCATATTTGCCATTTTTTGCCCAGAGGGTATCGCAAGGGGGTTGGACAAAGCATCGATCGCCGCCAATTTCTCGATTGGCTGGTTGGGCGGCAATGAAGTTGCGGCGTAATGGGAAGCGTTTCGCGGCCTTTTGGCTAAAACGGCCCCTTTTCCGCCGCGACTCCTAAAAAGACGCCGGCGCGCCTTGAGTTGCGGCGCGTCGGCGTGATGGCTTTGTTGTGGCTGGGTGTACTTCGGTTGTTCGACGGCTTTGGCATGTCCGATCTTGCCAGGCAAGCCTTTGTTACCGTTTAACGTTTGCCCAGATAAAACCTGCCAAAATAAACCTGTCCCTAATTGGCAGGTTGGTAGCGGGGGCAGTAGCTGATGGCGATGGCATCGACGCCCACGTGGGTGGCGATGGTGCAGCCGATGGGGCCGGTGCCGGCGTCCACGTAGTCCTGGCCTGCGAGCGCTTGACTGACGAGCTCCTGCTCCTCGGCGGCGCCGGTCGTGAGCACGCGCACGCTGGAGCCCGGATGCTCGGCCAAAAATGCGAGGCAATCGGCCATGGTGTTGGCGACGATGCGCTTGGCGCCGCGGCCCTTTTTGATGGCCTTGATCTCGCCCGATTTCCACTCCGGCGAAACGGCCAGGCGAATGTTGAGCATCTGCGTGAGCTGGCCGGCGAGCTTGGGTGCGCGGCCGTTCTTAACGAGGTTCTCGAGCGTGCGGGGAATCAGCAGCAGGTGGGCGTCGGGCAGCGTCGCGCGGATCTGCGCCTCGGTCTCGTTCAGGCTGCGGCCGTCCTCGCGCATGGCCAGTGCGTACTCCACCAGTAGGCCCTCGGCACCCGAGCCGGTGCGCGAGTCGATGCAGCGCACGTCGAGCTCGTGCGTTTCGGCCGTCAGGCTGGCGTTGGCATAGCAGGCGGACCACTCGCTGCACAGCGAGATAAAGATGGCGCTGTCGTGGCCGTCGGCGAGCACGCGATCAAAGAGCGCCTTGAACTCGCCGGCGCTCGGCTGCGAAGTGTGCGGCAGCTGCTCGGAGCCGGCCATGCGCGCGACGTACTCCTGGGCGGTAATTTGCACCTGGTCGAGCAGGTCCTCGCCCTCGATAATCACATGCAGCGGGATCACGTAAATGCCGAGCTCTTGGGCGCGGGCGGGGGAGATGTCCGACGTGGAGTCGGTTATGATGGCAAAAGACATAATTGCACCTTTCGTTGGGGCGCCTGCGCGCCGCCTTCTGAGAGCAAAGTGCGACAAGTATAGTTGAGTCGTTCCACATTACTAGGTTCAATTGTTGAATAGTCAACAGTTTGAAGTGTCGGTGTGGAAATCGTCAACTGGGGAAGAGGAATGCCGATGGAGGCGCTGGAGATATGCAAGCGGCCGGTCGTGCTGTTCGATTTTGACGGCACGGTGGCCGATACGGGCCGGGCGGTGATGACCTCGACGCGCAAGACGCTGGCTGCGCGCGGGTTTTCGGAGGCGCAGATGGGTGACCTGCGCTGCATGATCGGGCCGCCCCTGTGGAAGAGCTTTCACGACTTTTACGGCTTTACGCGCGAGGAGTCGCTTGTGGTGGCCGACGAGTACCGCGCTTTTTTTGATGAGCTGGGACCGGAGGAGTATCCCGTGTTCGCTGGGGTCCCCGAGTTGCTGGATGGGTTGGCCGCCCGGGGCAAGCGTATGGCCGTGGCGACGTCGCGCATGGAGGCAAAGTGCATCGACATGGTACGTGAGCTCGGGCTTTCTCAGTTTGAAGCGGTGGTTGGCATGAATCCGCCTCAGGGGCGCGAGACCAAGGCCGATTCGGTCCGCGATGCCCTGGCAGAGCTCGGCGCGACTGCCGACGAGGCCGTGATGATCGGCGATCGCTTTAACGACGTCGAGGGCGCGCACGCGATGAGCGTGCCGTGCATTGGTATCTATTCGGGCGCGGCGGCGCCGGGCGAGCACGAGGCGGCGGGTGCCGATGCAGTGGTGCACTCGGTGGCCGAGCTTGCTAAACTTTTCGCTATATAAGTATGTGATGTGAGGGACGGGCGTACCCGTCGCTCATTGGTAAGGAGGTCGTCCATGAATCAGGTGGAGCAGAGCGTTAGCGAGTATGTTGACGAGGTCTGGGAAGATGTCGTCGCCGATATCGAACAACTGGTGAGCTATCCGTCCGTGGCCGTTGCTGCCAATGCAGAGCCCGGTGCGCCGTTTGGCCGCCCGGTCCGTGATGCGCTCGATTGCGCGCTCGGCATTGCGCAAAAGCTCGGCTACCAGACGAGCGACGACGAGGGCTATGTGGGCATTGCCGATATCCCGGGTCGCGGCGACAAGCAGCTCGCGACCATCTGCCACGTAGACGTGGTGCCCGCCGGCCCCGGCTGGAACACCGACCCGTTTGCGATGGAGCGCCGCGAGGGCTGGCTGCTCGGCCGTGGCGTGATCGACGACAAGGGCCCGGCGGTGTTGTCGCTTTATGCCGGCGCGTACCTGCTCAAGTACGGCATTGTGCCGCGCTATACCTTCCGCGCGCTGCTGGGCTGCGATGAGGAAGTGGGCATGTCCGACGTTCACCATTATCTGGAGAACCACGCAGACCCCGACTTTTTGTTTACGCCCGATGCCGAGTTCCCGGTCTGCAATGCCGAGAAGGGCCAGTTTGGGGCGACATTTGTGAGCTCCAAGATCGACGGCGGGCGCATTGTGTCCTGGAGCGGTGTCGAGGCGAGCAACGCTATTCCGTCGCAGTCTATCTGCGAGCTTGCGATTGCCGCCGATGAGCTGCCGGCGCCGGTCGAGAACGCCGACCGCCTGGAGATCACGACGCTCGATAGCGGGCATGCGCAGATTTTCGCCCACGGTATTGGCGGCCACGCTTCGATGCCTGAGGGCACCATCAACGCCGTCGGCCTGATCGTGGCGTATCTGCGCGAGGCTGAGGACGCGTTTGGTGCACGCGATGAGCGCCTGCTGACGCCTGCCGAGCACGAGTTTGTCAAGTTTTTGGCCTTTGTGCATGCGGACGCCTATGGCCGCGGCCTGGGTATCGACGCGACGAGCCCGGCGTTTGGCCCGCTTACCTGCAACGCTGGCGTCATTCGCGTGGCGGATGGCCACATTGAGCAGGTCATCGACGTGCGCTTCCCCGATAGCACCAGTGCCGATACCATCTGCGAGCAGCTCGAGCCGCTCGTGGGCCGCTTTGGTGTGACGTATCGCGTGGGTCGTGCCAAGGTGCCGTTCTCAGTTTCGGCCGACGATCCGGCCGTGAAGGCGCTTATTGATACCTATAACGAGTTTACGGGCAAGCATGCTGAGCCCTTCGCCATGGGCGGTGGCACGTACGCGCGCAACTTTGCCCGCGCCGTGTCGTTTGGCCCCGAGGAGACCGGTCTTGAGCTGCCCGCGTGGGGCGGCCAGATGCACGGCCCCAACGAGTGCGCCAGCGAGGAACAGCTCAAGCAGGCGCTCAAGATCTACATCGTGGCAATCCTGCGCCTCAACGAACTCGAACTATAGTTACGCGGTTTTACCAAACCGCGTAACCAGTCGACGCTGCAAGCCCGCCAGAGCGGCAATCTGCCTTTCAACTTCGGTGGCATGATCAAAAGATCAATGCCACCTTGTTTCAAGGCACCTTGCTCGCTCTGGCGGGCTTTCGCTGTCGTTGCCAAAACATCGGCGTTGCTGGGGTAGTCGTTGGGGACGTTCTTAAATGACTAGTCAAACAAGACTGTCTCCAATGACTACCTTCCTCTGGTGTAAAAGGCGGGTCATGCTTGGTGGCGGGTTTGTTATTCGTTTGTAAAGCCGAGCCGCGCTTGCGGTAAGGGTCTATCAGATGCCCGTAATAAAGCGCAGCTGACGCGGGCGCTGCCCGATCGAGATCGTATCTTTCCAAACAGCAAAGCGGGCAGGGTGCCCGCGAGTCGCTTGTATGAAAGGAAGATCATGCTCGATCAGGCTTATTCTCGTCGTCAGTTCCTCGGCCTCGCTGGTGGTCTTGCCAGCATCGTCGGCCTCGGTCTCGTTGGTTGCGGCGGCGCAGGCGCAACCGACGCCGCCGACAAGGGTAGCGCCGCTGCTGCCGAGTCCGTCTCGGGCGAGGTAACCTACGACGGCGCCTCCTCGTTCCAGGCTCTCGTCGAGGCTGCTGCCGAGAAGTTTATGGATGCCAACCCCGACGTCTCCGTCTCCGGTTCGGGCAACGGTTCGGGCAAGGGCCTGACCGCTGTCGCCGCCGGCACCGTCACCATCGGTAATTCCGATGTCTTCGCCGAGACCAAGCTCGAGGCCGATCAGGTCAAGAACCTCGTCGATCACGAGGTCGCCGTCGTGGGCATGGGCCCCGTCGTCTCCAAGAACGTGACAGTCGACGACCTGACCCTCGAGCAGCTCAAGGGCATCTTCTCCGGCCAGATCACCAACTGGAAGGAGGTCGGCGGCGACGACGCCAAGATCGTCGTTCTCAACCGCAAGGCCGGCTCCGGCACCCGCGCCACCTTCGAGGCCGCCGTCTTTGGCGACGAGGCCGTCGACTTTAAGGGCGACGCCGAGCTCGACAAGTCCGGCGATGTCCAGACTCAGATGGGCAGCACCGACAACGCCATCTCCTACCTTGACTTCTCGCACTTCGATGACTCCAAGTTCAACGCCATCATGGTCGAGGGCGTCGAGCCCAAGAGCACAAACGTCACCGACGACTCCTTCAAGATCTGGGCGACCGAGCACATGTACTGTGCTAAGGACGCCGACGAGGCCACCACGGCCTTCCTGAAGTTCATGCTTTCCGACGACGTCCAAGGCAAACTCGTCGAGGAGCAGGGCTTTATCCCCGTCTCTGCCATGAAGGTCGTCAAGGACGCCAGCGGCAAGGTCTCCACTAAATAGGTAATCGCCCCGGAAAGGTTTGCAATGGCAAAACAGCTGCCAAAGCGCGACCTTGAGAACGTGGGCCTGGGCGTCACGGGCGCGTGCGTAGCGCTCGTGACGCTTGTTGTTGCCGCGCTCATCTTTATGGTCGCCCAAAAGGGTCTCTCGGCTTTTCTCAAGGACGGCGTTTCGGTCGTCGAGTTCTTTACCGGCACCAAATGGGACCTGGCCAACACGGCCGAAAACGGCCTGCCCTACACCGGCGCCCTGCCCCTGATCGTCACCTCGTTTGCGGTCATGGCGCTCTCCACGCTCATTGCGCTGCCCATCGCCATCGGCTCTGCCATCTTTGCGGTCGAGATCCAGCCTAAGTTTGGGTCCAAGGTCTTTCAGCCGCTTATTGAGCTTTTGACCGGTATTCCCTCGGTCGTTTTTGGCCTAATCGGCTTTCACGTGGTCGTCGGCCTTATGAAGAGCGTTTTCCACGCGAGCACGGGCCTGGGTATCTTGCCCGGCGCCATCGTGCTAGCCGTCATGATCTTGCCGACGATGACCACGCTTTCGGTCGATGGCCTGCGCGCCGTGCCCAGCAGCTATCGCCAGGGTTCGCTTGCGCTGGGCTACACCCGCTGGCAGACCATCTGGCACGTGGTACTTAAGTCCGCCATGCCGTCGCTCATGACCGCAGTCATCCTTGGCATGACCCGCGCCTTTGGCGAAACGCTCGCCGTGCGCATGGTCATCGGCGGTATTGAGGCCATGCCGACGTCGCTGCTGTCGCCGGCGTCGACCATCACCACCACGCTCACCACGTCCATGGCGGTCTATGCCGAGGGTTCGGCCCAGGACGACGTCCTGTGGGCACTCGGTCTGCTGCTGATGGGTATGAGCCTCATCTTTATCCTGATCATCCATCTCATTGGCCGCAAGGGGGCGAAGGCTCGTGGCTAGCATGCGCATCCACATCGACGAGGCGAGACTCGGGCTTGTCCAAAAGCAGGACCGCATCGCCACGGGCGTGCTGACGGCGATTGTCGCCATCGTCATGCTTATCGTCGTCTCCATGGTGGCCTACATCCTGTTCGAGGGTATCTCGACGCTGTTCCAGCCGGGCTTTCTCACGCAGCCCGCACGCGCCAACGGAACGCAGGGCGGCGTGCTCTACCAGCTGTTCGACTCGTTCTATCTGCTGCTGATCACCCTGATCATCTCGGTGCCCATCAGCCTGGGCGGCGCGGTCTTTTTGGTTGAGTACGCGCCCGATGGGCCTATTCGCGACATCGCCTCGACCGCCATCGAGACGCTGTCCTCGCTGCCCTCCATTGTCGTAGGCATGTTCGGCTTTCTGGTGTTCTCGGTGCAGCTGGGCTGGAAGTACTCCATCATCTCCGGCGCCGTCGCGCTCACCATGTTCAACATCCCCATCCTGGTGCGCGTGATTCAGCAGGCGCTCGAGGACGTGCCGCAGGCCCAGCGCGATGCGTGCCTTGCCATGGGCCTCACTCGCTGGGAGGCCACACTGCACATCCTGATTCCCGAGGCCATGCCCGCCATCGTGACCGGCATCGTGCTTTCGGCCGGCCGCGTGTTTGGCGAGGCCGCGGCGCTGCTCTTTACCTCGGGCATGAGCTCGCCGGTTCGCCTGAACTTCTTGAGTTTTAACCTGTCGAGCCCCACCTGCGCCTGGAACGTGTTCCGTCCCGGCGAGTCGCTGGCCGTGCACATCTACAAGATCTATGGCGAGGGCAGCCCCGAGGCCCAGCAGATCGTCTGGGGCATCGCGGCACTGCTGATGATTTGCGTGCTGCTGTTTAACGTAGTCGCCCGTATCGTGGGCAAGCAACTGGCAAGGAAGATGACGGCCGAATGAGCGAGATGAACACAACGCCCGCAACCGAGGCGGCATCGTCCGACACCCAGGACTTTTTGTCGAGCGTGGGGGAGAGCGAGAAACGTGTTCGCGTGAGCGGCAAGGCCGTGAGCGACGAGGTCGTGGTCTCCACCAAGGACGTCAACGTGTACTATGGCGACCACCATGCGCTGCACGATGCGTCGCTCGACTTTCACAAGGGCGAGATCACGGCGCTCATCGGGCCTTCGGGCTGCGGCAAGTCGACCTTTTTGCGCAGCCTCAACCTTATGAATCGCGAGATTCGCGGCTGTCGCGTGGAGGGCGAGATCAACTACCGCGGCCGCAACGTGAACACCAAGACCGAGAACACCTACGAGCTGCGTCGGTCCATTGGCATGGTGTTCCAGCAGCCAAACCCGTTCCGCAAGTCCATTCGCGACAACATTACGTTTGCGCCCAAGCGCCACGGCATCACCGACCGCGACGAGCTCGACCGCATGGTCGAGGAGAGCTTGCGTGGCGCCGCGCTGTGGGACGAGGTCAAGGACAAGCTGGACAAGAGCGCCTACGCGCTTTCGGGCGGCCAGCAGCAGCGTTTGTGCATCGCGCGCACGCTTGCGCTCAACCCCGACGTAATCCTGTTTGACGAGCCCTGCTCGGCGCTCGACCCCATCTCGACGCTGGCGATCGAGGACCTCATGTCGTCGATCGTGGCCGACCGCGCCATCGTCATCGTGACGCACAACATGGAGCAGGCGTCGCGCGTTTCCAACCGCACGGCGTTTTTCTACATGGGCGATATGGTCGAGTACGACGAGACCGACGAGATTTTCCAACGGCCCAAGGATAAGCGGCTGAATGATTACCTCACCGGCATGTTCTCCTAGTCCGGGACATGCTTGAGGCCCGCGGCGGCCACGGTTGCCGCGGGGCTGATTGGAGAGGCGGGTCATCTCTTGCGGGAGATGGCCCGCCTTTTTGCGTCGCGTGCTGGTGCGCTTGCCCAAAACCACCACAAAGGTGCCTGTCCCCTTTGTGGTGGTTTTCGCTATCATGGACAACGTTGAATTTCTACGAAGGAGCAGGGCATATGGCGATTCTTTTGGGATGCGATTCCGTCAGCCTAGAGTTTCCCACCAAGCATATTTTCGATAGCGTGACGCTCGGCGTGGGCGAGGGCGACCGCATTGGTATTGTCGGTAAAAACGGCGACGGCAAGTCGACGCTGCTGAGCGTGCTCGCCGGCACGCTGGAGCCCGATGACGGACGCGTGACGCACCGCCGCGGCACCACGATCGGTCTACTCGGCCAAAAGGATCAGCTTGTCGACACCGATACCGTGCATCATGCCGTTGTGGGCGACACGCCCGAGTACGAGTGGGCGTCGAGCCCCCGTACGCGCCAGATCCTCGCCGGCATCATTAGCGATGTGCCCTGGGAGGGCATGGTAGGCGAGCTCTCGGGCGGTCAGCGCCGCCGCGTGGACCTCGCGCGCCTGCTGATCGGCGACTACGACGTGCTCATGCTCGATGAGCCCACCAACCACCTGGACATGCGCACCATCAACTGGCTTGCACGCCATCTTAAGGCCCGCTGGCAGCGCGGTCAGGGCGCGATGCTCGTGGTCACGCACGACCGCTGGTTCTTGGACGAGGTCTGCACCAGCATGTGGGAGGTCCACGACGGCCAGGTCGATCCCTTCGAGGGCGGTTACTCCGCATATATCCTGCAGCGCGTGGAGCGCGACCGCATGGCCGCCGTTACCGAGGAGCGCCGTCGCAACATGGCGCGCAAGGAGCTCGCGTGGCTGAGCCGCGGCGCCCAGGCGCGTTCCACCAAGCCCAAGTTTCGCGTTGAGGCTGCTCGCGAGCTGATCGCCGACGTACCGCCCGTGCGTGACGAGCTGGAGCTCAAGCGCCTTGCCGTGAGCCGCCTAGGCAAGCAGGTCATCGATGTCATCGACGTGGATGCCGGCTATGCGGATACCGATGGTGCGCCCAAGCAGGTGCTCACCGATGTGACCTGGCTCATCGGCGCGGGCGACCGCTATGGTCTTTTGGGCGAGAACGGCGCCGGCAAGTCGACCTTGCTCGACGTGATCCAGGGCAAGATTGAGCCCACGCGCGGCCGTGTGAAGATTGGCCAGACGGTGCGCTTTGGCGTTCTGTCGCAGCAGCTCGAGGAACTCGAGCCCTACATGGGTGACACGATCCGCGAGGTGCTCGGCAACTATAAGAAGTACTACGTCATTGACGGCAAGGAGACTTCACCCGAGAAGCTCTGCGAGCGTCTGGGCTTTACGACGCAGCAGCTCTGGAGCCGCATCGGCGATCTTTCGGGCGGCCAGCGCCGTCGCCTGTCGCTGTTGCTGACGATCCTGGACGAACCCAACGTGCTCATCTTGGACGAGCCCGGCAACGACCTGGATACCGATATGCTGGCGATTGTCGAGGACCTGCTCGACGGCTGGCCCGGCACGCTGATTCTGGTGACGCACGACCGCTTTTTGATGGAGCGCGTGACTGACCAGCAGTGGGCGCTGCTCGATGGCCATCTGACGCATATGCCTGGCGGCGTCGACCAGTACCTGCGCCTGTGCAACGCCACCGCCGAGGGCGAGCCCGTGGGTGCACCGAGCGCCAAGACCGGCACGTTTGACACCGGTGCCGCGGCGGCTGCGGCCGAAAAGCCCAAGTCGAGCGGCCAGCCCAATGGCCTTTCCAACGCCGAACGCCAGAAGCTTCGCCGCGAGGTGAGCTCGCTCGAGCGCAAAATGGAGACGCAGCGCGCCCGCGTGGAGGAGGCCGAGGCCGCGATGGCTCAGGTCGACCCCACCAACTACACGGCGCTGGGCGAGCAGCAGGCAAAGATCGACGAGGCCCACGCCGCCATGGACGAGTTGGAGCTGGCGTGGCTCGAGGCGAGCGAGAGGCTCGAGGGCGAGGAGTAGGCGAGGATGATCAAGGCCGCGTTTTTCGATATCGACGGCACGTTGCTGAGCTTTAAGACCCATCGGATTCCGGCGTCGGCGCAGCAGGTGCTCGACAGCTTTCATGAGCAGGGGATTGCGTGCGTGATCGCCACGGGTCGCCCGACCTATCAGATGCCCGATTGGCTGTTCGAATTGGGTTGGGATGCGTACATTACGCTCTCGGGCCAGCACTGCTTTGATGCCGAGGGGGTTTACCGCAGCTGCCCGATCGATCCGGACGACGTTGCGGTGATCGTGGACCAGGTGGCGCAGGGACGCTGCGACTCGCTGTGTATGCAGGGCGAGAACTCGTTTGTGAACCGCCTGTCCGAGCGCGTGGTGACGGCCGGCAACAACGCGGGGATCGTCTACCACGAGGAACCGTTTGAGCGCGCCTTTGACGCACCGGTCTACCAGTTCTGCGCCTTTGTGGACCCGGCCGACGAGCATATCGTGACCGATGCGGTGTCGCATTCGCTCACTACGCGCTGGTGCGATCTGTTCTGCGACATTATTCCGGCAAACGGCGGCAAGGACCTGGGTGTGGCGGCGACGCTGGAGCGCCTGGGCATCGACGCGAGCGAGGCGATTGCCTTTGGCGACGGCGAGAACGACCTGTCGATGTTTGCCGCCGTGGGCACGAGCGTGGCCATGGGCAACGCGCAGGATACCGTGAAGGCCGTGGCGACCTACGTGACGACCGCCGTGGACGACGACGGCATCTACAACGCCGCCAAACACTTTGGCCTGCTGTAGCTGCGGATTCGGCATCTGGGGACGTTCCTTTTCTGCCGGCAGCTGGGGACACTCCTTGCGGGGCGTCCCCATTTTGTTTTCGTCCCGCATGTTTTGTGAAACACGGCTAACTTTTAGGCAAAGTAGTAAGACATGGGCAACTTTTGCGGTAAAGTAAATCAAGCAAAAGTATCCAAAGGCTAACTAGAAGCCATCGCGAAAGGCGGCCCATGGCCCTGCGTGAATCTGGAGAAGACTATCTCGAATCTATCTATGTGCTCTCGGAACGGCAGGGTACCGTTCGTTCGATTGACGTTGCCGAATACCTTGGCGTAACCAAGGCAAGCGTCTCCAAGGCCATGGCGACGCTGGAAAGCAACGGCTATGTCGAAATGGGCAAGCGCGATGTGCACCTGACGGAGCGAGGGCTTGAGGTCGCCCGCCAAATGTGGGAGCGTCACTGCTTTTTTGTAGAGCTGCTCGAGGAAGCAGGCGTTTCGGCAGAGGTTGCCTCGCAAGAAGGTTGCCACATGGAGCATTGCCTGAGCGAGGAGAGCTTCGAGAAGCTGAGGGCGATGTTGAGCAAGGAAGATGCGACGGGTCCAACAACGGAAGCCTAATTGACCCCCAATAGTGCGGAGTTCGCGCAAAACGCGAACCAGCGAAAGGGGATAGGGGATTCGAACAACAGCGAGTCCGACGCAGTCCAAAGTGGAGCAATCGGTGCGCGACGCCACCACAGCTGAGCCATCTCTGCGTTCCCAAAGAGGCGCGCTGTCACGCGCCAAAGGCGCGGGACAGCGACCGGGACCAGTAGCCCCATCAACTAAGTCCAACTCAGACAAGGAACCCCGCCAGCAAGCGATGCCCAAGAACCGCCAGCAACGTCACCGCAGGCCGGGTCCGGGCTTGGTTTTGAAAACATTCCGCACTGATATCTTCTGTATTGAAGACGTCGATG